>DATGCC010000353.1:0-10864 GCA_035312345.1 Rhodothermales bacterium | reverse complement strand
GACCGCCCACCGTGCAGGGCAGTCGCTTCGCGCGAACGGTGTTGCCAGCGATGGTACCGGCTCAGGTCGCCCATCGGCGCAGTCGATCTGGGCCGTGCAGCAGGTGCTGGTCGATATCCAGGTAGGGCCGGATGACCAGTCTGGTCCATTCTACCTGTCGCCGAAGCCGCTCGACAACACGTTGAACACGGCGGTAGTGCCGCTACCCAAGCTGCCGGACGGTCTGGAACCGGTCTTGCCATCCGAGCAACTGTTCACGGATATCGACCTGGATGTGCTCAACCGCGAGTTTTTCAAAGCGGTCGATAATTTCCTGTCGCCTGCCTCAGCCTCCAAAACCTTCGAAGTGGCGCGGACTGCCTATACGGAGACGGCCCGTGGGCGCAAATCGATAGCCGACCAGTACGCGGAGCAGGAAGTCGATTGGTTGTTTGATGCGGAGTCGCCGTTTACAGGCACAACCGAGCAGTTGGATGAAGCGCGAGAAGCCTTCGCCCAGCAGATGCGCGCCGCTTTGATGACGGCTTATGCGGTAGACACCGTGGTACAATACACCGTGTCCTGGAAATTGTCGTTGCCGTCTGAGGTGGGCGATGACAACTATGCGCTGTACGGACAGGTGCAGCCCGCAGGAGGGAAGGAGCCTCCCAAAGGCTATTCGTTCTCCACGGCCAAAGTGCCCATCATGGAGGATGGCGCGGGCTTGTTTACGTTCTTGTTTGGCCTTCCCAACGTGAAAGATACCAACAGTGTCACGCTCGACCTGGAGTATAACGTGACCCATCTGGAGTATTTCCTGGAGCCTGCCAACCAGGTGCCCGAAGGTAAGGCGCGTCCTTCTCTCTGGCTGCAACTGATCAATCCGTATACAGATAACCCGCCGCATGTGGGTCCCTCGGGCGAAGAGACTACGATTCCGCTGGTGCTGCGCCAGTACCCCACGCCGCCCACCGTGATCAGCCAGCAGGGTGTTCAGGGAGCCGAGAGCGAAGCAGCGCTCGAAGTGGGCAGCAATCCGCTTACGACAGCGGCAGCGTGGCATCTGCTCTATCGCTATCAGGCGCAGCTTACGGTGCATGATCAACTGATCAGTGCCGTCACCTACAATACAGACCTGAGCGCGTCATCCGGCGGCAGTTCTGCACAGGCGGCCTTGCTTGATGATGATCCTGTATTTACGCTCTTTGAAGCCCTGGCACGCTTCTTTGCCACCTATCCGGTGCTGTTGCCAGTGCTGAACAACTTGGCCGACCCAAACTGGGACAAGGCCGCCGATGTCTTCGCGTCCCTGGTTAATGGCGTGGTTAACAACTCCACCTGGAATCCGGTGGACGCGGCGTTGGCGAGTCGGGCGTTGGCGCGTATCACCGACCGATACACGATTACGGACCGGGTGCAAGACACAGCGCGGCTCATCACGCTTTTGTGGGCCTCGCAGGAATCGAGTTTCCCCGAGGTCAAGCTCACGATTCAAGCCATTGGTCCCGACGGGCAGCCATACCCGAATCAGGTGCCCGGCACCGTGACCAACGGCATTACCGATCAATACACACCGGATCCGCCTCTCGTTGAGGACTGGGTGACCCACGAGGTGGAAGTCCAAAACCTGAACGTGTTGATGGCCGAAAATGCGCTCTCCGGCGTACAGGTCGAGCGCAACCTCATCGAAATGGAGGGGCCGGGCGGCACCACCTGGACGGCGCAGCAGGAGTTTGTCTACAAGACACCGCTGGTGCGGGCCACAGAGCCGGTGACGCCGTTTGTTGACAACAAGGAGGCCATCAACGTCGCGGATCTGCCGAATCAGGGCATTGGCCAGGGTTGTCCGCAGGCGCCGCCGGCCGGGTTGCCCAGTCTGTGCCAGCGCATCTACACGATGATGTATGACCTGCTGGCGGATGATGATATGATTGCCGGTCTGACGCAGGCGCGGTTGAGTGCCGGGCAAGACGAGTCGGTTCCGCGAAGGGTGAAGGTGGCATGTAGTTTCCAATATCCCGTGTCGGTTGCTGGCGGCGTGACCTCCAGCAATCCTGTTGCGCCGCTGTTCCCCGTCGTGCTGGCTCGCTCGTTCCTGATAGATGCCGCACAGCAGGATCAGTTAAGCGAATTCTCCAGCATGTATGCCACGGCGGTGGCGCAGTGGGCCGAAGAGAACGAGGTGGCCTTTGGTACCGATGCACAGCAGGAGGCTCGTTTCGTATTCGATATCACCCTCTATGCGCAACTCAGTGGGCTGAACACACCCGTCCTTCGGCTACGCAATCTGCAATTGAACCTAACGGACATCGTGACTTCATGAGGGCAGTCCCCGTCCGGGACGCCTATTGAAAGAGAAACCTGTTGCCCATCTGGCCTGGCAAGCCTTCATGTTGCTACAAAAAACGCTCACTACAACGTTTCACAACCACCCAAGGAGGTATGTCTATGTATGCGTTCGAAATCCACGGCCAGACATCAGTAGACGATAGCTGGAACGGCCAACCCACGACGCTTGCTCAGAATGAAAACATTGTGATGCCGCAGACATCGGCGGGCACGATGATCCTCGCGGCGACCAACAAAGCGACCCAGAATAATCAGGGCAACCTTACGTATACGTCGGGAGGCGGAGCGCCGGGCAATCTGGTATTGCAAGCGAACGCCAATCAGCCGTCCATCATCATCAAAAACTGGAACGCCAATAACCTGAGCCTCACCAACACCAGCGCCGCTACGGCCACCCCCATTCTGGTGCAGGCCGTGGGGCCTGGTATCCCAGGGATAACACCGGCATCCTTTCCCATCGGGCAAGAGGTGACGCTGGCCGCTGGCGACGTAGCAGCAGGGACGGCCTCGCCCCAGTACATGCAACTGGTGATTCGGTCCAACGCGGCCACGCTCGGGGTTCTCGGTCTGATCGGTGGACCGCAAGATGGCTCGGGCAACAACGGCTACGTCATCACGGTCGACGATGCGGTCAATGGCAACACCGGCCCCGATACGGGCAAAGCGCCGCCGCCGGGCTACTATGCCACCACGTCGAGCAACACCTACACGTTCACCTTCAACTGGGGCAGTTCGCTGGTTTTTATCGCTAACCTGTCGCCCGAGACGGCAAACGACCTGACCGTGCTCATGCGGAAACTGTAAGTGCTTTTAGGACCGGCGCTGGCGGAGCAGGCCAGCGTCGGTCTTGTTCTGCCATTTTGATGGTTGTCACTTTTTAAGGAGAAAACCCGTGATCTACCAGTTGATCAATCAGAACGCCGTCAACACGAATTGGGACGGTTTGGCTATGACGTTGGAACAGAACCAAAACGTCGTGATGCCACAGACGGCGGCGGGGACCATGATCCTGGGGTATTTCAATCTGGCGACGCAAAATAACCTGGGCGAACTGGCCGTGACCTCCGGCGGCACGGAGCCGGTAATCAAGCGGGTCGATGCCCTGTCGAATCAACCCAGCATCTGGCTGCACAACTGGAATGCTAACAACTTGAGCCTCACCAACGTCAGCGCGAATGCGGACACGCCCATCTGGATTGCTGCCTATGGGCCGGGCACGCCAGGGCAAACACCCTTTGACCTGCCCGCCGATGGGACGCCTGTTCCGCTGGTGACGACACAGAGTGCCCAGGGCAAGGCGTCGCCCCAGTTTATGCAACTGGTCCTGCAGAGCAATACGGCCACCCTGTGCGTATTCGGCGTGATTGGCGGGCCGCAGGATAGCTCGGGCAACAACGGCTACGTCATCACGGTCAACGACGCCGTCAATGGCAACACCGGCCCCGATACCGGCAAGACGCCGCCGCCGGGCTACTACGCCACCACATCGAGCAACACCTACACGTTCACCTTCAACTGGGGCAGTTCGCTCGTCTATGTTGTCAACATGTCGCCGGCGACGGCTTCGGGGGCGACGGTAGTGCTTCGTAAGTTGTAGATTGTGAGTGCAGGACGACGCGCTGTGCGCAAAGTTTATGGTTTGGGAGATCAGGGGTAAACATGTCGGTACAATTGCTCGGTGCGCAGCAGGCCCCTTTCGAGATCCTGGGGCGCAATACCGTCGATTCAGCATGGAATGGGTCGCCGCTTCTTCTCCAGGTGAATGAAAACGCCAATATGCCGCAAACACCTGCTGGCACTATGCTTCTTGCCTGGCAGAATGAGGCGACGCAAAATAATCTGGGTGAGATTGCCGTGACCTCTGGTGGTAGTGCACCGGTGACTAAGCGTGCCGATGCGTTGGCCTATCAACCCAGCATCTGGTTGAACAATTGGAACGCCAACAATCTCAGTATTACGAATATCAGTGCAAATACGGCTACGCCCATCCGGATTCAGGCGATTGGTCCGGGCATTCCTGGAACTGATCCTGAGACGCTTCCCATCGGGGGAGATGGCGTCATGCTCAAGGCGGGGATGACGGCGCAAGGGAACGCTTCGCCCCAGTATATGCAGCTTGTAATTCGATCTAGTTCTTCTACGCTTGGCATTATTGGTTTGATCGGTGGGCCGCAGGATAGCTCGGGCAACAACGGCTACGTCATCACGGTCAACGATGCGGTCAATGGCAACACCGGCCCCGATACGGGCAAAGCGCCGCCGCCGGGCTACTATGCCACCACGTCAAGCAACACCTACACGTTCACCTTCAACTGGGGCAGTTCGCTGGTTTTTGTCGCTAACCTGTCGCCGGAAACCGCCGACCCTGTGACCGTAGTCATGCGGAAACTCTGACGTTTCTCGCCGACGCTCTTTCGGTAGCGCACGTGCTGGATGGTGCAGAATGCCCTTTACTAAAACGCATTGCTGCCCGCACCCTTATCTTCTATCTTTATACCACATACATCACTTGGGTTAATATAGAAAGCAGATGCCATGGGCGCACGCGAATCCGTAGAGGCAATATCCTTTCATGACCACGTTCTTCAACTGCTGCGAGAACTCATTGACCGAGATCAGGGAGATGCGGACATGCGCCTCTACGAGGCGCTACGCCTGCTCGGGAAGTATCGCTCTCAACTTATTGCCAACACACTCGCGCAGAAAAACGGAGTGCAGGTTCGGACGGGTCCTTTCGCTAATATGGAACTCGCGTCACCGATTAGTGAAGGGTGCCATGTACCGAAATTACTGGGTACGTACGAGCAACCCCTTCATCCTATCCTTGCTTCCCTGCCTGAACGTCAATATGACACCGTGCTCAACATCGGTTGTGCCGAAGGCTACTATGCCGTCGGGGTGGCAAGGCTACTGACAAACACGGACGTCTATGCCTTTGATATCAATCCTGAAGCCAGGGCATCCTGCCTCGCTATGGCAAAGGCCAATGGGGTGGCGCATCGGGTTGAGGTAGGTGCGGCTTTTAATGTAGAAGACTTCGGAGGCTATGCCGGAGCGAAGGTACTGGTAGTGTGCGATATTGAAGGCGAAGAAGTTCGTTTGCTGGATCCTACTATAGCACCAGCCCTCGCCCAATTCGACATTCTCGTCGAAGTCCATGACCTGTTTGTACCTGGTTGTGCTGACACCCTGCGCCAGCGGTTTGCTGCGAGTCATGCTATCACCGAGATTCCTTTCGATATTCAGAATCGCTATACGTTCGACGAGCTAGAGGAACTGGAGCATCTGGATCAACTTTTTGCCCTGTGGGAGTGGCGGCTTCCGAAGAATTACTGGTTATGGCTTGAGGCGCACAAGGCGCCATAAAAAAAGCCCCGGCATCACGCAGGGCGATACCGGGGCTTCCGGGTCTAAAGGTGAATCGGCTTTACGAAACGGCCTCTTCCGCCTCCTGGATCAGGAACGGGTAGATGTCCTTGAGCAGCGCCTGGAGCTTCGTGCGGCCCCGGTTGATGCGGCTCTTAACCGTACCCATGGGCAGGCCAGTGATCTCGGCGATCTCGTCGTAGGCCAGTTGCTGGATGTCTCGCAGTACCACGACCTCGCGGAAGTCCGGCGGGATCTGGTCGAGCGCTTCCTGGATGTATTTTTCCTGGAGCGTGCTCTCGGTATGGCGATCCGGCGAGAATGACTCATCCGGAATGGCGAGTTCGTACTCTTCGTTGTCGCGGTTAACCGACTGGATGGAGTACATCCGGCGGCGCTTGCGCTTGCGGTATTCTGAGCGGGCCAGGTTACCGGCGATGGTGTAGAGCCATGTCGAGAACTTGGCAATGCGCTGGTACGAATGCCGGTTGCGGTAGACCCGCAGGAACGTTTCCTGCAGGAGGTCCTCACAGCGCTTGGTGTCGCCGAGGAAGCCGTAGAGATAGTGCATCAGGCGCTCGGAGTAGCGATCAACGAGGATGTTGAACGCCTCGACGGTTCCTGCCTGGAACTGCTCCATCAGGTCTTCGTCGCTCATCTGCTGGAGCGCCTCAAGGCGGCTCGTCGCAGCGCGCTGCTGCTTGTCTGTTTTTCTGATAATGCGCGATCTATTTGCCACGTTGCACCTGTTGTCTTTGTGCGTGGAAGTAGCTAAAGGGTTAGAAGATGAATCGACGTTCCAAAGACCGTCGGGACCTCATCGTCTCCCGTAAGATAAACACCGGTAAGGTGTCGTGCCGTAACAATTCGGTTTGGGAACCTGTGCTTTGTGAAGGAGCACATCCCTTGAATCCCAACGGGGCAAGCCCACGAATTATTACACAATGGCTGGTTAATATGCAGGTGAATACCCTAATCTTGACGGGTCTTTCAAGAAGGATACTCCGCTGTGCTGGCTAATAACCAAGCTGCAATAGCCGTACCAAGTGTAAGTACCTATTCGATTTAAAACGTTACACCGTCTGCTGTACGGAAGAGGCCCTTTTTTTGTGACAGGCGCTCGGATAGCCTGTCACATCGGCAGAAAGCCAGGCTGGTAAAGGCTACTTTTTGAACGGATCAAGGGTAACATCTCCATGAAAAACGAAGCACCCAAGGCATCTTTTAGTCGAAAAAATCCTACCTTTCTTTACAATCGCTGGCCTCTCTGAACAACTGTTGACCCCGTCATGACTACTTTACGCCATCTCCACTGTTGGGCGCTCTGTCTACTCTTGTTGATGCTGAGCGGTACCTCTTTAGAAGCCACCGCACAGGATTCATCTGCCCGCGTCGTGCTGGCGATCCACGGGGGGGCAGGCACGATTTTGCGGAGCGAGATGACGCCCGAGGTGGAGGCCGAGTACCGGGCCGCCTTGCGTACCGCGCTGGAAGCCGGTTATGCCGTGTTGCTGGCCGATAGCAGCAGCCTTGACGCCGTTGTGGCTGCGATCCGCACGATGGAGGAATCGCCGCTGTTTAATTCGGGGAAAGGGGCTGTCTTCACCAGCGAGGGCACCGTCGAGCACGACGCTTCAATCATGGATGGGAAAACACGCAACGCGGGGGCATCGTCTGGCACGCAGCATGTGCGTAGCCCCATCAAGCTGGCACGCGCCGTCATGGAGCACTCGCCTCATGTCATGCTGACCGGCACGGGCGCAGAGACTTTTGCAAAGGAGCAGGGGCTGGAGATGGTGGAGAACGAATTCTTCCACACCGAGCGCCGCCGCCAGCAACTCGAACGGGCCCAGCAGCGCGAACGGGGAGAAGCACCTTCCGGTGATGCGTACCTAATCAAAACGGACTGGGAAACCGATAACCACAAATACGGCACCGTCGGCGCGGTCGCGCTCGATGGCGGGGGCAACCTTGCGGCAGCTACTTCCACGGGCGGCATGACCAATAAGCGCTTTGGTCGCGTCGGCGATTCGCCCATCATCGGAGCTGGGACCTACGCGGATAATGAGACGTGCGCCGTCTCGGCTACAGGCCACGGCGAGTATTTCATCCGGGGCGTAGTAGCCTACGATGTGGCGGCCATGATGCGCTACACGGGCCTCTCGCTCGCCGCCGCCAGCAACGCCGTGATCATGGGGCGGCTCACCGAACTTGGCGGCACGGGTGGCATCATCGCGCTGGACGCCGAAGGCAACGTCTCTATGCCCTTCAACACGCCCGGCATGTACCGGGGCTACATCGACGAGGATGGCAACATCACGGTCAAAATCTACCGCGACGAGTAGGTTATAGGAAAGGGAGAGGGGGTTGGTGGATAGGCTAAACAGCTTGTTTTTAACGATCCACTATCTACCATCCACTATCCACTTGTCCCTCCCCTTTCATAAAACGACTCACCGGTACGGGCGTGGTCTTGCAGGAGTGAGGAGGGTGCAAAGCGCTGGCCGTGTTGTATCTGGAGGCGGCTGAGGCGGGCGGTGATGGCAGGTGGCGTCTCAAAGTCGATGTAGCGAAAAGGGCCGCCGAGGAAAGGCGGGAAGCCTAGCCCAAAGACGGCACCCAGGTCGCCATCGTGGGGGGATTGCAGGATGTTTTCTTCCAGACAATACACAGCTTCGTTGACCATCATGAGCGCCAGGCGTTGCTGGATGGTCTCGTGGTCGATTTTCTTGCGGCGCGATCCGCCGAAGAAGGCGTAGATGGTCTCGTTAACCTCCGTTTTGTGATCGCGTCCCTGGTCGTCTTTTTCGTAGCGATAAAAGCCCTGCTCACTTTTCTGGCCCAGGTAGCCCGCATCCACCAGCTTTTTCGCCACATCGCTGAGGTGCATATCGCGGTCCATCGGATAGCGGCCCATCACCTCGGTTATTTTGGCGGCTACGTCGATGCCGACGAGGTCGAACAGTTCGTAGGGTCCCATCGGAAAGCCGAACTGCTCTAAAGCCTCATCTACCTGCTTGATGTCGGCCCCTTCTTGCAGCAGCAGCAGCGCCTCGTTCATGTACACACCGAGGATGCGCGTGGTGTAGAAGCCCGGTCCATCGTTGACGACGATGACGGTTTTGCCCTGCTTGAGCCCGATCGCGTAGGCTGTAGCGAGTGCCCAGTCCGCCGTCTTCTTGGTTTTGATGATTTCCAGCAACGGCATCTGCGCGACGGGTGAGAAGTAGTGCATGCCGATGACCATCTCGGGGCGCTGAGAAGCCTCCGCGATGTCGGCGATGGGAATGGAGGAGGTGTTGGAGGCGAAGATGGCGTCGTCGCGGAGAACCTTCTCTGTTGCTGACAAAACGTTGTGTTTGAGATCCAGATTTTCCGGCACGGCTTCGATGACGAGGTCGGCAGGAGCGAGGGCTTCGTACGCCGCCACAGGCGTCAAGCGCTCCATCATCAGGTCGCGCTCGAAGGGGGAAATAATGCGTTTTTTGACCTGTTTCTGCACTGCTTCCCAGAGATGTTTCTTGCCCTTGGCGGCCATCGGCAAATCCTGATCCTTGATGAGCACATCCAGATCCTGCTTCACGCTCACCTCGGCGATGCCCGCGCCCATCAGCCCGGCTCCGAGCACGCCTACCGTATCGACGGGGCGGGCCTGATCGGCGTAGGGGTTTTTGTCGGCGGCCTGCTTGGCGAAGAACAGACTCACCAGTGCCCGTGACTCCGGTGTGAAGGCAAGGTCGGCAAAGCCTTCCGCTTCGGCAGCGAGACCTGCGTCCAGGCCGTCTTCCAGCCCGGCTTTTACGCATTCGATGATACGGAAAGGGGCCGGGTAGTTGCCCTTTGTTTGTTTCCGCACCCGGGCCTCGGCTTGCTGGTACACAACGCGACGGCTAACCGGGTTGCTTTCAATAATCCGATCCGTCAGATCATGCTCCTGCTTGGGTTTCAAGGTGCCGTCGAGAAGACCACGGGCGGCTTGCTTGGCCGCGTCGAGTAGATTGTGCTGGTACGTCAGGGCATCGACCAGCCCGATGCGTCTGGCTTTACGCGGGTACACGGTTTTGCCGGTCAGCATCATGTCCAGCGCTGTCTGCAGGCCGACGAGTCGGGGCAGAAACTGGGTACCGCCGCCGCCGGGCAGCAGGCCGAGTTGCACTTCGGGCAGGGCCAGCTTGGTTTTCGAGTGGTTTGTGGCGATGCGGTAATCGCACACCAGCGTCATCTCCAGCCCGCCGCCCATCGCTGCGCCGTGAATGGCGGCGATGGTCGGCTTCGGGAGCGCACGCACGCGACGGATGAGGGCATGGGCCGTCTTTGTCAGCGTGCGGATCTCGGCGGGATCGGAGGCGTCGCGGATCATATCCAGATCGGCTCCAGCGATGAAGGTGTCGGGTTTGCCGCTGATGAAGATGACCGCACGGATCGTGACATCCTGCTCGATCTGGTCGAGCACATTGCTGATGGCTTCCAGCGCGCCGAGCGAGATTTTATTGACCTTCGCGTCTTGCTGGTCGAGCCAGATGATGCCGAGGGCGTGGTCTTTTTCTAACGTTAAGTAAGCACTCATAAGATTTGAAAAGTCAGGCTGAGATTCGCTGGTTTGTAGGGGATGGAGTTGTGCAATCTCAACGTTCGATCAAAATGGCGTGGCCGAGACCTCCTGCCGCGCAGGCTGCGACGAGGGCATAGCGTCCGTCAACATGGCGAAGGCGGTTGGCGGCCATGGTGACGAGGCGAGCGCCCGTCGCTCCGAAGGGGTGGCCCAAGGAGAGCGAGCCGCCCCAGGTGTTGAGCTTATCCATCGGCACGGAACCAACCGGTTCATCTCGACCGATCTGTTTGGCAAACTCATCCGATTCGAGCGCAGCGAGGACGGCAAGCACCTGCCCGGCAAACGCTTCGTGCAGTTCGATCACATCCAGGTCATCCAGCGTTAACCCCGCAGCATCCAGGACTTGCGGGATGGCATAGGCCGGTCCGAGCAGTAGTTCATCTCCAGGATCTTGCGCGACGTAGGTGTAGTGGCGGAGCGTAGCGCGGGGTTCAAAGCCATGGGCTTTGGCGGTCTCTTCTGCCATCAGCAGCGTGGCCGATGCACCATCGGTGAGGAAGGAGGCGTTTCCGGCGGTGACGGTGCCGAAGGGTTTGTGGAAGGCCGGGGAGAGGCTCC
>DATGCC010000352.1:0-3218 GCA_035312345.1 Rhodothermales bacterium | reverse complement strand
TGTTGAACGGTGTAGAAACCTACCAGTGCCGACACCAGCAGCAACATCCCTGCGGTTGTAAACACCCCTGCACGGTGGCGTTCGACGAATTTGCGCACGCGGTAGGTAGCCGTGTCGGCGCGGGCCTCTACGGGCAACCCGGACAGGTGCCGACGCAGATCCTCTGCCAGGGCTTCCACCGATTGGTAGCGACGCTCTACCTCTTTGCGTAGCGCCTTCAGGCAAATGACATCCAGGTCGCCTGCGAGCCGTCGCCGGAGCCGTTCCACCACGGTGCCCCGCGCTCGGCTGATGGCTTCTGCTGTTGTATCACCCGTCGGCCGCTTGACCGCTGTCGAGGGGCGTTCTGGTTCGGTGGAAAGCACGACCTGTGCCATCTCCACCGAGTTGCGGCTGGCAATATCGTAAGGCCGATGCCCGGCCAAGAGTTCGTAGAGCACCACGCCAAGCGAGTAAATGTCCGTGGCCGTGGAGACCGCTTCGCCGCGTACCTGCTCCGGACTCGCGTACTCCGGCGTCATCACCGCCACGCCCGTTTGCGTCAGGCCCTCTTCGTCCTCGGCAAGCATCTTGGCAATCCCAAAATCCAGCAGCTTGACCTGCGGCCGTCCCGACGCATCTTCCATCACCAGAATATTCGACGGCTTCAAGTCACGGTGAACAACGAGTTGCGCGTGAGCGTAGAGCACGGCCCGGCACACATCTTGAAAAAGAGCGAGCCGCTCGTCGATGGTGAGATGATGGGCGTCACAGAAGACGTCAATGGGCTGCCCCTCGACGTACTCCATCGCAAAGTACGGCTGCCCCTCGTCGGTGAGCCCTCCATCCAGCAGGCGAGCAATGTGGGGGTGCTGGAGCCGTGCCAGGATCTGCCGCTCCGACCGAAACCGATGTAGCACAGCCTCGGAGTCCATGCCGCGCTTGATCAGCTTGAGCGCGACTTGTTGCTCAAATTCTCCATCGGCCCGGTGTGCCAGAAAGACGCGCCCCATGCCGCCATGCCCAATTTCACGCTCAATCTGGTATGGCCCAATGCGTCGCCCTTCATGAGAAGTATCATCCAGCACAGTAATAGCATCCAGCGCTACGCCATCAAGCAGGCTATGGGTGTGTTGATCCTCGTGCAGCAGCGACCACACTTCCCGGAAAAGGGCTTCGTCACCTGCGACAGCTTTTTCCAAATAGGCTTTTCGCTCTTCCGGCACGACCTCATAGGCGGCATCGAATAGCTCGTTGACTCGGCTCCAGCGGTGGGCATCCATATATCTTTTGGCAAAATGGAGACAGATCCTTCAAAGACTAACGCAGAAAACGAAGGCAAAAGGGTTAACAGGGAAGTCATTTGCGCCTTCGGCGCGTCGTTGGCTTCGCGGTCATTGGTCATTGCTGGGCACCCTGCCTTTAATGACCAATGACACGAACGCAGTGAGCCAATGACATGAGCGAAGCGAATCACTGACGAACGTCGTGAGCATCCATTAGACGTCGCCCAGATCCTGCTTCAACTCGCGGCTGAGCCAGGCTCGTGCCAGCCGCCAGTCGCGCCGCACCGTGGGAACTGATACCTCCAGCACTTCGGCAATCTCTTCCTGGGTCAACCCACCAAAGAATCGGTAGGTCACCACACTGGCCTGCCGCTCGTTGAGCTTTTCCAGCCGGGAAAGCGCCTCGTCCAGCGCGATGAGTTCATCGGCGCGGCTTTCGCGGGCCACATTTCCGTCCTCGAAGGTAGCCACCACTTGCCCGCCACCACGCTTTTCGGCTTTGTGCTTGTGCGCATAGTTGATGAGAATGCGCCGCATCGCCAGGGCCGCCAGCGAGAAGAAATGGGCACGGTTCTGCCAGTCTACGTGGCGCTGATCGATCAGCTTGAGATAAGCTTCATGGACAAGCGCGGTGGTGTTGATGGTGTGCCCAGCCCGCTCGCCCCGCAACTGCCGCCGTGCCAGCACCTGTAGCTCGTCGTAGACCCGTGGCATCAAGGCGTCCACCACATCGCGGTTGCCCCCGCTGAGATCGGCCAGGAGTTGGGTGATTTCCTGCTGCATGCTCTTTCCTGATGGTGAAAGTGGCCTGCCCTGCTGCTATCAATGCATTACGAGGCACAATATAAACTTTTCTCCGATCCAGATTATCACTTTGCCGCCGTCCTCCTGCGTCTGTTAATGAAGGCCGATGAAATCATCGGATGGCAACGCAAGCACCGCACATCCAATAAGGAGGATATCGACATGAATACGACCACGACTTCCCGCACCCTCGCACACCTGCTATACGGAAGCAAAGCCCTACTGTTGTGTGCTACCCTCTTCCTCTTCGCCACGGGCTGCAGTGTGGTGGACAGCAACATGGCCGAGGAAGAAGAACCGACTGAACCAACTGCGGACATCATCACCGTCACGCTGGATCGCTATGTGACCGACGCCGACTGCGACGGTATCGAAGGCGACGGCGACTTTGTGCTGGGCTATGACGTGTTCGGCGAAGGCAGGAAGCAACTCACTGGCGGTGGCAATTATGCGCTGGCAGACAACAACCCCAACAAAAAATATGCGCAGATCAACCGGACCGCTCAATTTGTGGCCCAGCGCGTCGTCGGCAATGAGTTTACCGTCACGTTCGAAAGCTCCGAGTGGGATACGTCGATCTTCGGCAACTCTTACCCTGACGACCGCATGGCAAACCTCGTCGGCACCCAGGCCCATCGGTATTTGAGCGGGGGGTGGAGCAATGTCTCCGGCACACGCCGCATCACCAACGGCTCGGGCAATTGCCAGATTCGGCTGGAGTACACCGTGAACGTGGAGCCACAGTTGTAAAGTCCACTTTTGTCCGCAACCATACAACCCTTCGGGAGCACAAGCCCGAAGGGTTGTATGGTTTATCGTAACAAGCATCGGCTACCTTTCACAAAGTAACGATGCCGGCGTCATCCAGAACATCCACAGACTACTGCCCGGTATCATTTTTGCCCAACATGTTGGCGTAAGCCACCTTCCCTACATGTCCCTGTATCCAGACAGCAAATATGTCTCGCTGCTCCCTAGTCCCGCTACTTGTCATCCTGTGCCTGTTACTGGCTAGCCCAGCCGCCTTCGCCTGTGCGCCTGACGCGCCTGCGGAAGCAGAAACGGCACCCTCAGCTACTGATGCTGAAAGCCGAGCCGGGGACGTAGAACCTGCTGCCGATTATGAGACCGTCCTCACCAAGCTACTCC
>DATGCC010000351.1:0-2297 GCA_035312345.1 Rhodothermales bacterium | reverse complement strand
GTGGGCAGCTTCGAGGGGTTGCAGGTGGTCAATCCTGAATCGGACAAGATCCCGACCAACGACGCTCCGGACGCCGACCTCGACGGCAAGCCGGATTCGTGGCCCGAAGATTTCTACAACGAGACCCTGGGCCGCTACCTCTGGCCCGGTGCCCTCCAGCAAGGCGCTTCCAACGCCGACAAGGAAGCGCTCTACTTCATGAATGACTACGCCAACGCGGAATTCAACTACTACCCGTTCGTTGCCGACAGCACCAAGCGTGGCCTGGGCTTGGAGACCGAGGTGCGCATGTACCAGTGGGCCAACCCGCTGGCTGAGGATACCATCTTCCTCATTTACAAAATCACGAACAAGAGCGACAAAGACCTCGAAAACGTCACCTTCGGCATGTGGGGCGACCCGCACATCGGCGGCCCTGGCAACTGGCAGGATGACTTTGCCTTCTTCGACCGTGAGTTGAATATGGTCTTCGCCTGGGATGCCGACGGGCGTTCCGATGTGGCCGGCCGCGAGCCGGGCTACTTCGGCTATAAGTTCCTCGAAAGCCCCGGCGTGGAAGATGACGGCATCGACAACGACAACGACGGACTGGTCGATGAGTCGTGGGTAGATGGCATCGACAACGACGGCGACTGGGACCCCGACCGCGACGATGTGGGGCTCGACGGCGTCCAGGGTACCGGCGATGAAGGCGAAGGCGATGGCGTGCCCACCGCGGGCGACCAGTTCGACATCACCAAGCCGGGCGAACCCAACTTCGAGTTCACCGACATTGACGAAAGCGACCAGATTGGCCTGACCTCCTTCGCCTCTCCGCCCTTCGCTGGCAACCGCATCTCCAACGACGAGCGCGTCTGGGATCAGGTGACGCCGGGCACGTTCGATACCGTCCCTGCCGAGCCGGGCGACTACGTCTTTCTCTACGGCTCCGGCAATTTCCGGCTGAAGGCAGGCGAAACGAAGCGGTTCTCCATCGCGCTGATCGTGGGCGAGAATCGGGAAGACCTGACACTCAACGCTGAGACGGCCCAGCAGATCTACAATGTGGGCTACCGCTTTGCCAAACCGCCGGAGAAACCCACGGTCCGTGCCGTGCCGGGCGACAAAAAGGTGACCCTCTACTGGGATGACGTGGCCGAGAGTTCCTTCGACCCGCTGACCAACGACAACGACTTTGAGGGCTATGTCATCTATCGCTCAACCGACCATGAGTTTAGCGACCAGCAAACGATCACGGACATCAACGGCAGCAAATTCCTTTATGAGCCGCTGGAGAATCCGAGTGGCGTAGAGGCCAAATTCGACCTCAAGAACGGCCTGAGTGGTCCCTCTGACATTCCCTTCGCCAATCGGGGTGTCTCCTACGACCTGGGGGACGATACCGGACTTTTTCACACCTATGTGGACAGCAATAACGTCGTCAACGGGCAAACTTATTACTACACGGTGGTGGCCTACGACCGGGGCTTCGCGGGCGATGGCGGCGGGGCGTTCCTAAACGGAATCCCTCCCACGGAGACCACCAAGACCATCACCTACGACCCGACGACCGACTCCTACATCTACGACAAAAACACCGTGGCTGTGACGCCGCGCCCGAAGGTGGCTGGCTATACGCCCCCTGCCTTCATCGACGAAAACGGCATCGTGCGCAAGGCGGGCGCAGGTACGGGCGACATCCGCCTAGAGATCATTGATGAACTTGCCGTGCTGGATGGGGAGACCTATACGATTGACTTCGCTGAAGTTGACAATCGGGTCGTCTACTCGGTCATCCCCGACACACCCGTGACCGTGACCTTTGGGGCTGCGCCCGGCAAGTTTTCCACGACGGGCTATCGCAACATTGTGCCTGGGACGGTGAATGTGCAAACGCCCGACGGGCGCACCCTCCAGCAAGGCACCGACTTCGTCGTCGATCCGGGCTTTGGCTCGATTCAAATTTTGGGTAGCGCCGGGGTGAGCGATGGCACCGAGCTTACCGCCACGTTCAAATATGCCCCGATTGCCCAGAGCACGAATATGGCCAACGAAGAGGCCAACATTGTTTTCAACGGCATTCACCTCTTCGTTGACGACCATGTGCTGGAGCTAGATGAAGCGGAAACGGGCTGGGTGCAGGGCGGCAACAACATCCCGTTCGAAGTGCAGGTGGCTGCCTCGGGTCCGGGCCGTGTGCCGCAACCTTCCGATTACGAGATTCGCTTCTCGGACAGCCCTGTCGGTAACAGCTTCAACAACAACATCCCGACCCCCTTCGAGATCATCAACCTGACAAAAGCCAACCAGCGCATCGA
>DATGCC010000350.1:0-5164 GCA_035312345.1 Rhodothermales bacterium | reverse complement strand
TCGACCTTCAAGTTGTGACTAAAACTAATTTCGTCCAGATACTTAGTGCTAAATACCTGAGTCTATGCTGCCATCTAGATAATACCCGCTCTGGAAAGAATCCGGACGCACACCAGGCATATCCCTTGCTGAATGTAACATATCTGATCTCATGTAAAAACAGAGAACCGAGCATTGAATTAATACAGTGGATTGATTAAGAAATGATTATCGGCAGATCGTTGCCCGCGCGGCGCGATCCCGTTTGTAGAATCCTGTGAAGAAGGAGGGTACTGTATGCACACACAAATCACGGCTCGTCATTTCAGCGCCAGCCCGGCCCTGCGCACCTACGCCGCCGACCGCCTGGCCCGTCTGCAAAAGTACTACGACGGCATCACCGATGCCCATGTCATCCTCGACAGCGAAGCGCTGGAGAAAGCCGCCGAAATCACCCTGGGGGTCTACCGGCAGCGGCTTGCTGCTCAGGACACGGCCAATACCCACGAAGAAGCCATCGACCGTTGCGTAGAGCACTTGCGCAGGCAACTCAAGCGCTACAAAGCTCGACTGCGACGAACCGATAAAAACGTACACCATTGACACGAACAACAACGCCCCGGTCTTCAGCAAGGCCGGGACGTTGTGCTATCTGGGAAGAAAGGAGATTTCTTACCCGGCTTCTTTCTTCCAAACTACTGCCGCTTCGGATTTTCTCGGTTGATCTTTTTCACCAGCTTCCCGAACTGCTTCTCGCGCTGTTTCGCCTGCGCACGCGCCACCTCATCCTGCCGCTGATCCAGGTAGCGGATTTCCCGCCGTAGCTTGAGGTAGCTCTGAAACCGTTCGGCGTCAAGGTCCCCTGTTGCCAGCGCTTCCTGAACGGCACAACCTGGCTCTACCTCGTGCGAGCAATCCTTGAATCGACATGCTGCCGCTAACGCCTCAATGTCGACAAAGGTGGCATCCAGGCTCGACGCATCCGCCCAGAGTTGTAACTCGCGCAACCCTGGCGTATCGATCAGGATACCGCCTTCGGGCAGGAGAAACAGTTCCCGATGGGACGTGGTATGGCGACCTCGGCTGTCATCCTCGCGCACCGCACCCGTCACCTGCCGATCAGCACCAAGCAACCGATTGACCAGCGTGGATTTCCCGACGCCCGAGGAACCAAGCACGGCTATAGTCTGGCCCGGCGCGATGTGCGCTTGTAGATGCTCCACGCCCTCACCGGACTGCGCGCTCAGTACGATGACAGCAACGCCAGAAGCAACCTGCTGTACCTCAGCAAGGCGTGCGGCGACATCATCACACAGATCTGCCTTGTTCAGAACGATTACCGGCGTAGCGCCACTGCTAGCCGCCTGCACCAGATAGCGCTCGATGCGGCGCAGGTTGAAATCGTGATCCAGACCACTCACCAAAAACACTGTGTCGATGTTCGCAGCGATGACCTGCTGGCGCGTTCGTCCTCCGGCTTCCTTGCGCATAAAAGCGCTAAAGCGAGGCAGCACAGCATGTATGATAGCCTGCTCATCATCGAAGGCCTCAATGGCGGCCCAATCGCCGACGGCTGGCATCCGGGAGGGGTCCGACGTCGCGTATTGCATTTTCCCCAACAGAAAAGCGGTATGCATCCGCGCACAGCTTCGGACGAGATACTGCTGGCGGTCCTGGCGCACGACGCGGGCGGGGAGCAGGCTGTCGTGTGCTAGCTGGTCGAAGTGGTCTGCCAAGTCCGCAGTCCACCCCCAGTCAAAAAGAGTTTGCATGGGATTCCTATCGTAAACGGTCGCAGGGTATACCCGAGCAGCGCGGCCTGCACGCAGCAGGCCCCGGCGGGTACCAGAGAGATGGGCCTGCGGAAAGACGCCGACATAGCGCCTCCTCCGCAGCGATGTTTACGCGGCAAGCATAGGCCAAGAATCAGGAATCAGAAGCACACGGCAGAACCCATGCGCTGGGGAAATATACGACCTTCAGCAAACGAGTTCCAGAAGAGGGCTTCAAAAAACAAACTAATCTGCTTCACCTGAACCACCAGTGGACGCTAATAAAAAACGCCCCGCACATCAATGAGACATGCGGGACGCTTAACCTAGGACAAAGATGAATCAGTTATTCACGTTTGTCTGAGGATTTGAAGACTTGGCAACCCAGTTGCCTTCACCAGAAATCGTCAAGACATGATACTCCCATGTTCCCCAAATTTCCCAGTCTGGATTGCCTGTGTAGCGCGGGTCACTCTCATGTACCATGAGGTAATTGTACTGCCCATTGTCGTCATAACCCTGGCAATTGATGTGATTCTGAATCCAACCGGCATCCATGAAAGGATCGTTACCGAAGTCAGCCCGGTAGTTGTTTACATAATCGCAGGTCGTAAGGGTGGTCTCGTCTAAATCCTCAACTGAGCCTACCGTGCCCTGGATACGCCCGTCTCCAAGGTCCCAGTACCAATCGCCGGCCATATCATAGGCATAGAGCGAGGTGTAGTGACCGTTTACATAAATGCCCGCATCGGGACTACCATTGTTGTCTTGATCATATTTCGAGCTGCCACTCTTCTTGGACGCACTGAGGGCCTGGTCGTCCACGTCAGCCATTTCAGGACCGTTACTATCTACGGTGCCACATCCTGCAAACAGGATGAGAACCAGGCTGGTGGTGAGAAAGCTTCGAATAAGTTGCTTCATTTGTACTACCTGCGATGATTGAGAGATGTTAGTGATCATGAGGGACGATTGTCAAACACTGTTCCATTTGAAGGATGCACTCATTCAGCCTGCCAGCCTGGGTCATTGGACAAAACGGTACCAGAATGAGTCTGCGTGTGAGAAACAAAAGAGGGGTGCCAAGCAGAATCTATCAAAGTAACATACAACCTGAGAAAGACAACAACGCCGTCGATTCTGACGGCTACGCAGTCGCGAGCCAAACTTCGCTTTCGCAAATCAAGCTATATGCACAAAATTGAAGAGGCCCGCAGGACCTTGCCACGCTCCCAGTGACTGCCCAGAACATGATCCAGAGATCACACGCATTGACCGCCGTTGATTTTTGACATGAGCTCTACGCCATCTTCCGCAGCGGCTCCACCACGCGGCGCACCACCTGCGAGCGCTGCATAATGTAGAAGTGGATGCACGGCACGCCTGCGTCCAGCAGTTCCTCGCATTGCGCCCGCGCCCACTCCACCCCAATATCGACGGCGTGCTCGGGCTTGGCGGCTTCCACTTCGGCGGCGAGGGCTTCGGGGATATCTACATGGAAGCGACTCGGCAACAGTTGCAGGTGACTCTTGCGGGTAAGAATCTTTAGCCCTGGCACAATAGGCACATCGATACCGACATCGCGGCAGCGCTCCACGAAATCGAAGAAGTGCCGGTTGTCGAAAAACATCTGCGTGGTGACGTAATGCGCACCCGCGTCCACTTTGCGCTTGAGGCGAAGAATATCCCACATCAGGTTGGGAGCCTCAAAATGCTTCTCTGGATAACCCGCCACACCGATGCAGAAATCCGTCGGCGCAGCGTCCATCAAGTCTTCCAGATAGTGACCCTGGTTCATCTCGCTGATCTGGCCTACCAGATCAATGGCATAGCCGTTGCACGACTTGCCAGGCGGCACGGTCTTCTTGAAACCGCCATCGTCGCCCTGCAACGCCATCACATTCTGGATGCCGAGGTAGTTTAGCTCGATGAGCGCATCTTCGGTTTCCTCACGGGTGAAGCCCTGGCACAGCAGGTGCGGCACCGATTCTACACCGAACCGGCTTTTGATGGCCGCGCAGAGGCCCAGCGTGCCGGGCCGCTTCCGCTTGACGTGCCGCCGCCAGGTGCCATCCGACATCTCCTCGTAGTACGCCTCCGCCGAGTGGCTCGTCACGTCAATGAAGGGCGGGTCGAACGGCATCAGGTCTTCGACCACCGCCAGCGTTTCGGCTACAGAGCCGCCGCGCTTGGGTGGAATAATCTCGTAGGATAGCAGCGGGCCTGTGGATTGCGCCAAGAGTTCCGTAATTTTCATACGGTCGCTGGTGTTCGTGGATAGATGTTTAGTAATATACGGCAGTGGTATTTCTATGACATTGCCGCTTTATATTGCGTATCACATGGCATTCCGGATGAGCGCGTAAGTATGACCTCCTTATGCATCACGCAACAGTACCGATTCTCTGTTTTCATATCGGCACTATTCGCTAGAATACCCGCCCGCATGTACCTGCAACCCTGGCCCGAGTTCAATGATAGGCATTCTTTTCTCGACTGAAGAAGAAGCACAACCCTTCCTTTCCAAATACCAGCGTGGCCGTTTCGACGGCCTGGTCGAAGGCGAAACTACCCATGATGGAGAGATTCTGGTGTCGCTCACCGGCGTGGGCAAAATCAAGGCTACGCTACGCACAGAGCGCTTGCTAAGCCAGCACAAGCTCACCCGCCTGCTGCACATCGGCACCTGCACGGCGCTGGATGAAGCGTTGAAGACGGGCACGCTGGTGGCAGCCGGGCAGGTCTTCGAGGGCGACCGCGTTGAACTGGCGACGCCCACCTACCCGCGCATGCCGCTCGAAGTCCCTTTCGACGATCTGCAACAGGTCACGCTGGTCACGCAGGATCACATGGTGCAGGGCCAGGACGAGCGCAGCTACTGGCAACGCATCGCCGACATCAGCGATATGGGCGGCTACGCGATGGCCTACGTGGCAGCGACGCACGGCGTCTCGTGCAACATCGTCAAGGTCATCACCGGGCATTTCCTGAGCGAGGACAAAGACTTCCGCAAAACCCTCGCCACGGCCTGCAACACGATGGCGGACTTCCTGCTGAAGCAAATCGAAGCCATGAAGGAAGAGTAGCTTGCGCTAGCGTGAATAGTGGACGGTGGATAGAGAAGATAAATCTTCACCTACCATCCACTATCTACTCTCCACCATCCACCAAAGCTCAGTGATACCGGTAGCGCTCCAGGATCTCCGGGTCGCGGCTGGTGCCGACGATCTCGCCGGTTTTGATATGGCGAAAGATGATCTCTTTGGGCCTGGGCACCACATCGATGATGAAGAGGAACCAGCCAAGCGTGCTGTACTTGGCCTCGGCAGCAATCATAGGATCGTCCAGCATCGTCTTTTTGACGGCGGCAGGACGTGTCATCACGCCCGTCACGTCCTCGTCAAGAAGTGGCT
>DATGCC010000349.1:0-5384 GCA_035312345.1 Rhodothermales bacterium | reverse complement strand
GTAGCTGTGCGGACATCATAGGCAAAACCAGGCGGCACAGCGCGAATGTTGTTGCCGAAAAGCCCGACCCCGCGCAGGCTGGGAAAAACCGCCAGCCCTTCGGCATCTACAGCGGCTATGCGGTTCGAGCCCGCCTCCAGGCGACGCAGGGCCGGCAGGTCGCGCAGCCCATCCAGGGTTTCGAGCATATTACCCGCCACACTCAGATAGTCCAGGCGGGGCAGATTGGTGATGGCATCCAGCGTCGTCAGGCGGTTACCATAAAGATTGAGATGTTGCAGCGATGGCAACCCGGCGAGGCCACTTACTGCTTCCATCTCATTGTTACTCGCGTCCAGGCTTTCGAGTCGTTCCAGTGCCTCCAGTGAGGGCAAGGTGGTGAGCTTGTTATGAGAAATATCGAGCGTTTCGAGCTGCGTGCAGTCTGCAAGGGCCGCGCAGTCGATCAGCCCGTTCGACTCCAGCGACAGGTACGTCCATCGGCAGGGCTTAGGGATACTGTCCAGATGTTCGATGCGGTTGCCCGTGAGATAGAGGCTGCGCAGGTCAGGAAGGCGGGTCAGTGGATACAGATCTGCCAGTTCCGTATTCACCAGTGATAGGCTTACAACATGCCCCCGGTCAATACCGATACAGTTGGTTATACCCGGAAAACGCCCAAAGCGCTTGTAGACACGCAGCCAGTCATCAAGCCGGGTCCAGTGTTCATAGCTCCAGCAGGGCTGATCGGGAGAAGCCTCTACCACTCGCACGCGCTGAGAATCGAGATGGGCATCTGCCAGTAATTCCCCAACCGCTTCGACTTCGGATGCTGGCAGGCTAAACCCGCCACCCTGCACATCGGCGAAGGTGGAATGGCGCATGTACCAGTTGTAGCCAACTAGCCCCAGCACCAGAAACAGCAAGCAAAAGATGAGCATTGATTTCGGCACGGAATTCCGAATCGAAGGAGACGCAGTGCGGCTTTCTCTACCTGACGCGACGAAGCATCACAAATTCTATCATCGTGCTCTTATTACATGCTATACCGCTCTTTTTTGCGTAGCTAGAGGAAGGGCTGTACCGCAACAGCCTGCTTTTCCAGATTAATAGCCCAATGCTTATCTTAGGGTATAATCGCTACCCTTTTAGTACATAGCTGCAGATGTCCTCGACTTCCGTCATTACCCAGTTGTTGCGCCAGGCCGCCGAGGGACAGCAGGAGATACTCGACGAGTTGCTGCCGCTGGTCTACGATGAACTGCGCGCCATCGCGCATGGGCAGCTTCGCCGCGAGCGAGCCGGGCACACCATCAATACGACGGCGCTCGTCCACGAAGCCTATCTCAAGCTCGTCGATCAGCGCGAGGTGGATTGGCAGAACCGCACGCACTTCTACGCGGTAGCTGCCCGCGCCATGCGCCGCATCCTCGTCGATTATGCCCGCCGACGGAACCGCCAGAAGCGCGGCGGTGGAGCCGTCCACGTAACGCTGGAAGATGGATTGCAAGCTTTTTCGAGCAGCTTTTCGGACACGCTTTTGGCGCTTGATGAGTCGCTTCAACGGCTCGAAGCCATCAACCCCAGACATGGACATGTCGTGGAATGTCGCTATTTTGGCGGATTGACGATTGAAGAAACCGCCGACGCCCTCGACATCTCGACCGCCACCGTCAACCGCGACTGGAAGCTGGCCTGCGCATGGCTCAAGCGCGACTTGTCTACCTTTTAGATTGCTGATTTTAGGTTTTGAAATCACTGCGCTGCCTTACTCATTCCACATCCGCTATCGGAAATCCCCAAGCGAATGTCTCCTGAACGGCTCGAACAGATTCAATCGATTTATCTCGCTGCCCTGGATCAGCCATCCGCGGAACGCGCTGCTTTTCTCGATGACGCCTGTGGCGAAGACGCCGATCTCCATGAGGAAGTCGCCTCGCTCCTTGCTGCGGATGCCCATGGAAACTCCATGCTGGAGCAACCCCTCGCGGATGTGCGTGGCTTGATGAGCAAAGCCTCCGACGAACCCCGGCGCGTTGGGCCGTATCGCATCGTCGAAGAGATTGGCCGTGGCGGCATGGGGGCCGTCTATCTCGCCGCCCGCGACGACGGACAGTTCGAACAGCAGGTCGCCCTCAAAGTAATCCGGCGGGGATTCGATACCGAAGACATTACCCGGCGATTTCTGCAAGAGCGGCAAATCCTAGCCCGACTCCAACATCCGCACATTGCCCGCCTCTACGATGGTGGCATTGATGACAATGGTCGCCCATATTTTGCTATGGAGCATGTGGTCGGCGAGCCGCTGACTGCTTATTGCGACGAGCGTCAACTCGGTATTGAAGCCCGTCTTCAGCTCTTTGCCCAAGTCGGCGAGGCGGTGCAGTTTGCCCACCGCAATCTTATCGTCCACCGCGACCTCAAGCCCTCCAACATCTTCGTCACCGAAGATGCCAGCGGAAAGGCTTCCGTTAAGCTGCTCGACTTTGGTATTGCGAAAGTCCTTCAAGAGGAGACATCCGCAGACGGAATTGCCCTGACGCAAACCGGAGCCCGCGTGCTGACGCCCGAATATGCCGCGCCCGAACAACTCACTGGCGATCCGCTGACGACAGCAACGGATGTATACAGCATGGGCGTCGTGCTCTACGAATTGCTCACCGGGCACCGCCCTTACCATTTCGAGCGCAACACACTGGGCGCGGTAGAACGCGCCGTGCTCGAAACCGAGCCAGTGCGCCCTTCTACCGCTGTCAACCGCACCGAGGACCGACAACACAGCGATGGCACTACAGAAATCCTAACACCCGAGGTCATCAGTCGAGCCCGTTCGACCGAACCTGCCCGACTCCGGCGTCGGCTTGCGGGCGACCTCGACACGATTACCCTCAAGGCGCTACGCAAAGAGCCCGATCGCCGCTATGCCAGTGCCGAAACGTTTGTTGAGGACATCAAGCGATACCTGGCGGGCTTGCCCGTAGAGGCTCGCCCGGATACGGCTGGCTACCGGATGCGCAAGTTTGTCCAGCGGCATCGCCTGGGTGTATCAGCAGCAATGATCGTTGTGCTTGCTTTGGTAGGAGGACTCACTGTAGCCCTGTGGCAACAGCAGATAGCGACCGCCGAACGGGACCGGGCACAAACCGAAGCCGCCAAAGCCGATGAGGTGGCAACCTTTCTGCGCAGCCTTTTTCAGGTATCCGACCCCTACGCAGCAGGTACCCTTGCCGATTCACTCACGGCCCGACAACTCCTTAACCAGGGTGCCACTCGCTTGCAAACCGACCTGGAAGATCAGCCGGAAGTGCTGGGTATGCTTCTGGCAGAGATTGGCCGGATCTATCGAAACATGGGTCTTCTCGAATCGGCTGACTCCATGCTGCATGCTGCATTGGACTTGCAGCGCCAGACGCTGGGTGCCAACCACTCGGATGTGGGAGCGACCCTCTACGAAATCGCGCTTCTCAAGGATGGCTTGGGCGATTATGCAGCTGCGGAGACGTACGTGCGGGAATCGCTGGATGTGCGCCGTGCCAGCCTTGGCGAGCAGCACCCCGAAACCGCCGAAAGCATGGACTGGCTCGCCACCAGCCTGGCCTACGAATACGCCTATGAGGAAGCCATCCCCCTTTCTCGTCAGGCGTTATCTATCCTCCAAACAACCGTGGGTGATGCCGACAAACGCACGCTTACGGCTATGCATAATCTGGCCTGGATCCTTTACAGCCAGGGCAACTACGCTGAAGCAGAACCGCTCTTCCGCCAGACCATCACGCTGGCCGATAGCGTAGATGCAGGGTCGCCTGAAACAGCAATCACCATTCGGACGCTGGCCAGCCTTCTTCGCCTGAAAGGCGAATATGACGAATCAGAAATCCTCTTACGGGAGGCCCTGCAACGACAACGTACCCACCTCGACCCCATGCACAATGATATCGGGGTGACGCTCAACAGTCTGGCTAAAGTACTGCAAGCCAAGAACGACCTAGAAGGTGCAGCTACTGCGTATACGGAATCCCTGGATCTGCTCCGCAAAAGCCTGGGACCGAAGCATGTCAACGTTTCCGTTGTGATGAGCAACCTGGGGCAGGTCGAATACGAGCGCGGGCACCTCAACGAAGCCGAGACGCTACAACGACGGGCCCTGGCGCTCCAGACCGCACAACTCCCCGATGAGCATTCGTATCTGTCAAGTACACGCGTCGCGCTGGGCCGTACACTGCTAACACGACACCGCTACGACGAAGCAGAGGACCTCTTGCATGAGGCCCTAGTGAGCCGTCAGGAACAGTACAAAGAGGGTCACTGGGGTATTGCGGAGGTGCAGTTGCTTCTTGGTCAGGTGCTCACCGCCCAACAACGCTACGACGAAGCAGAACCGCTCCTGCAAGCCAGCCACACCTTCCTTCACACCGACCGTGGCGAGACAGATCCACTTACCCAGAAAGCACAGCAAGCGCTCGACACCCTCTACAACATCTGGGATAAACCGGACATAGCTACACACGCTGCTGGCACCAACCCTTAAGACAAATATGGATTCGTCTGCCTATTCTACGACTACTCTCCTCACCTTGCAGCGTCAGCGCCTTTTCGATAAGCAACCCCAGCCCGTCGTAGAAGAACCATCCATCTTCCCGGATCAAACCCGCCATTGAGGTGGTCAAATTCTAGCTTGGAGGTGTTGTGGCTGTACGCTTATTACCTGTTTTCAGTGCACTTCGTTTGCGATTCGGCTTTCTGTTCTTGTCGTAAAACGTAAGGGAGTAGCGGCTGTGTTGTTTGATGAGCGATGGCATAAGCATCTGTGATTTTGACGCACAGCCTTCTCACGCTTATAGCAGAGAATGTGCACCTTCTTCTGATGACGCTCGATTGTCAATAAGGCGTTGAGCCTTACAAGTGCGATTGACAGCCATATAGCAAGGTAGTATATTTGACGCCCCATCAGCCCGGGTGGCGGAATTGGTAGACGCAACGGTCTCAAACACCGTTGTCCGCAAGGACGTGCGGGTTCGAGTCCCGCCCCGGGTACTGAATACCCTATCAAAGAGGAGACTATGACCATCACGCTTAGCTTCTCTGACAAACAGGTCCGCTACCTCAAAACCCGCGCTGCACAGCATGGGCAGAGCGTCGAAGAATACCTGCTCAACCTTGCCAAACGCGAGGTGTTCTCAGACGAAGAGTGGGAGGCACTGGCGGATGAACTGACGGGGTTGATCCCTGACACCGTTCCGGCCTTGCCAGATGAAGCCCTGCGCCGGGAAACGATGTACCGCGAATAATGGCCTATCTGCTCGATACCAATATCCTGCTGCGGTTTGCGCATCGAAAAGATCCGACTGATCCTATCGTGCGTGCAGCGATTCGCCACCTCCGTGCCACGTAGGATGACTCCAAGT
>DATGCC010000348.1:0-2013 GCA_035312345.1 Rhodothermales bacterium | reverse complement strand
TTCCTCCTGGGTCCCATGTTGTCCACTGGCCGCAGGGCTGCCACCTGGCAGGGGGCCGGGGTGGTTCCCACGGCTTTTCCACGTGCCTTGGTAGTGCCCCGTGGCTCCAACCAGTTGCCCTCATCGTCCTGATCTGCTTGTGCCTCCCGCGTTCGCTTACCCTTGACAGGGTCAACCGGGTACCGCGGGGCGCGAGACAACGCATCAGCGTTGGCATTCAGCGACCCCTTGCGGTACCTGATCTCGAACGTGAGGTGCTGCAGCTTCAGGGCGAACCCTTGCAACCGTTTGTTCGACTGGTCCTTGCTCAAGAGGCTGAGCAAGGGCTTATGGTCCGTGTACACCACGAATGGCCTCACCACCAGGTAGTCCTGGAAGTGGTTGACTCCCCACCAGAGAGCCAAGGCTTCACGCTCAATGACAGCGTACCGGGTCTGTTCGTCCAGTAGCGTGACACTGGCATAGGCGATAGGGTGCTCACCATCGTCAAACTCCTGGGAAAGGACTGCGCCCAGCCCGTAGCCGCTCGCATCCGTGGACACGATGAACAAGAAGTCCATCGCTGGATGGCGCAGCACCGGGGCCGAGCACAGCCTCTCCTTCAGAAGGTCGAAGGCATGCCGCTCCTCGTCGCCGAAGCGCCACGTGGCGTTTTTCTTCTTCAGGTTGTTCAAGGGGCGGGCAATAGTGGCCAAGTGATCGATGAACTTGCCATAGTAGCCAACCTTCCCCAAGAACGTTTCCACGTGCCGGACGCAGGTCGGGTAGGGCATCGATTTGACGGCCTCCACCTTCTCTGGGTCTGGCATGACTCCCTGAGAGTTCAGGACATGACCGAGGTAATGGCACTCGGTGCGAGCGAACTCACACTTTGTCAGCTTGACCCGAAGGTCCGCTGCAATGAGTCTGCTCAGCACCCGAGCCAAAACCTCAAGGTGTTCCTCGAACGTCTCGGTGAAGATGAGGATGTCGTCGATGTAGACAATCCCATTCACCCAATTGATGCCTGCCAGAACCTGATTCATGGCATTCTGAAAGGCGCCGGGCGCCGTGGCCAGGCCGAACGGAAGTCGGGTGAACTGGAACTGGCCGAACACAGTAGTAAAACTGGTCCGGCCTTTCGAGTTCTCCTCCAACTTGATCTGCCAAAAGCCCTTGTTGAGATCCAAGGTGGAGAAATAACGGCTTCCACGCATGATCGTGAACACGTCGTTAATCTTGGGCAGCGGATACGCCGTAGCCCGTGCCACCTGGTTCAACTTGCGATAATCGACGCATAGGCGCCATGTCCCGTCCTTCTTTCGGACATAGACAATGGGCGCGGCCCACGGGGACATCGAAGGCTCGATGATTCCACCCGCTAGCATGTCGTCGAGTTCCTTCCGGAGGACCGGACGCAGATGGTAAGGCATATTGTGGGGAGGCGTGTTGATCGGCAAGGCGTTGCCAGTCTCAACAGTGTGCGGCTCGACTCGGCACGCACCAATATCCCACGAGCCTTTAGCAAATGCGCCGGTATGTGCCTCGAGGACCTCGAGCAACCTGAGCTGCTCCTCTGTAGTGAGGGACGGCTCGGTCGCATTGTGGTCCTCTAGGCGCTTCCGGACTTCCGGTGAGACCTCACCAGGCTCTGGGACCGGCAAATTCCCGTCCGTCCCCAGGCGCTTGGTGTGGATCATGGACTCGTAATCATCCTCGAAAGCGATGACGAGTACCTGCTGACCACCGGCTAGTCACGCTGTCTCAGTGACGATGCGTGTAGCGGCTTTAATCAGGCCGGGGTCAACGTCGGGAAGCTCCTGCGACGTTGCCCTGGCGTTGTCCGAGCTGTCACTGCACGAAGCCTCATCAGAGGCCTCGGCTAGAAACGACACCTGACGGTCGGTTCGTCGGTCCGCCGGCCGTGGCCGTCGGAACGGTCGACCCTGTCTACGCCTTGACATCGGGATGGGGAGTGGTGCAGGGGCTTTGGCCAACGACTGTCGCTCACGAAGCAGCCGGGCGAGACCCTGG
>DATGCC010000347.1:0-22918 GCA_035312345.1 Rhodothermales bacterium | reverse complement strand
TGTCCGCGATGTGCTCCCCGACATTCCAGGTCTTGCCGATCTGTGGGGGACGGGCGTTTTTCATTGCCCGTATTGCCACGGATGGGAGGTTGCCGGACAGCCGCTCGCGATCTATGCCCAGGGAGAGGCGGCGCTTCATTTTGCTCAACTCATCCGAGGCTGGACCGACGATCTTATCCTGTTCACTGATGGCCCGTCTGAGCTTTCTCGCGACGATCAGGCCAGGATCGAACGGAACGGCATCGTGATTCGGGAAGAGCGGGTTGAACAGTTCGTCGGGGCGGATGGTCACCTGCAAGCCGTCGTGCTGGAGGGCGGGGAATCCGTCTCGCGGAGTGGGCTGTTTTTGGCTCCGGAGCAAGAGCTCCGTTCGGATTTGTCTCACCGACTCGGGTGCTCGCTCTCGGACAACGGCCGGGTCGAGGCGGGCATCGCCGGGCGAACCAACGTACCGGGTGTGTTTGTGGCAGGTGATGCCGGGCCCGGTCCCCAATCGGTGGCCTCAGCGATAGCGAGCGGGACGCTGGCAGGGGCCATGCTCAACCATGATCTCTTGGCGGAGGAGTTCGACCGGTAGCTGATCTATCCCCTTCCACTTTTACCGCGAGCGCGGTCGGGCTTTCAGCGGGCCGATGATCTCGCGGTCGGTGGGGAGGAAGCGCGGCTCGAAGTCAGGCTGGGCGGCGGCGAGTTTTAAGAACACATCCAGCGGCACGACCTCGAAGCCAGGGCCGAGTTGATCCAGGATGCCTTTCACATGCTCGATGGTGCTCCACTGCCGGATATGCAGCAGCAGGAAGTACGGGCGGTCTGTGTTCATGCGCGCCAGTTCCTGCAAGTCGGCAACGGCTTCTTCGGTCGGGCGACGCTCACCCAGGTAGTAGTCGAACGAGATGAGCGGGCGGGCGTCGCGCAGGTCGTAGGTGTTGGCCGGGCCGTAGCCGTTGAGGAAGCCAATGGCGTCGGGCATGCCCTCATAGTAATCGTCCACGACCGGTTTCGTGAGATCGAGGTTGCCGAGCGTGCGCGTGCCTTCGGAGTAGTCCATGATCTCAAAGATGCGGATGTCAAGGGTCTCCGTGAGTTTGCGGGCCTCCTCAATCAGCAGTGGGCGCTTGTCGTCGGGGATGGCTTTCGGATACATGTAGCCCGGCCCGGAAAGCACGCCGATGAAGTAGTCGTTGGGGGTGGCTTGCTGGTAGAAATATTGCAGCAGCGCCGGGCTCATCCACGACCAGTTCATCGTCACTTCCCAGGCGTACGGCAACTGCCCGCGACCCGGCTTCAGCCACGCGCCCAGCCCCAGCCCGTCCGTCTGCACCGCCGAGACGTAGACTTTCGCGGCGGGCACAAGCGTCGTGTCGGCGGGGACGTTGTGGTTGTTGGTGAACTGGTAGCCCGGCGTCGTCGGGATGTGGATGTTGAAGCTTGTGTTTGGTAGCGAATTCAAGCCCTCCATGCGCAGCGCGTGGCTGGAGACCAGCGTGACGTGCTGCCCTTCGGTGTCTTTTCTATAAGAATGCCAGCCGAGCACGATGCCTGCCGGGTTCATTTCGTCCAGGATCGTATCCGCAAGCTGATATTCAAGCGTGTCGGTGGGATTGGCCGAGAGGTCGGTGAAGAACGCTTTCTGGTAGACGCCGAAATCCGCTACACCCGGCTCCATCGTGTTGCCCGACGCGCCGCCCATCCACACGATAAAGTCCTTGCTCACCTTATCGCCGTACTGCGCCCAGGCGTCTTTGTAGATCGTGTAATCGTCCTGCCCGCGATACCGGCCGCGCAGGTCATCGACTTCTTTCAGACCGTGTTTCTCGACAAGTGGAATCAGCGCTTCATTGACCACGACGGCATTTTCCAGGCCAGCGACGGTGAAGGCAACAATCAGCGAGGTGCGTACGCTGTCATCCCACACCACGTAGCCATCTGCGTACTGCGCGAACTGCTCCAACGCCGCGTCCGCTGACTCGATTTCCTCAAACGAGATGTTGTGCGTGTCTTGATAGTAGCCGTAGACTGATTCGGTGAACGTGAATGTCCAATCCGGCGGGTAGATGAAATAGAGGCGCGGCTCTTCTTTGTTGGCGAGACCCTGCAACGTGATAAGCAGCGATTGTTCGGGCAGGTCGCCGTCCAGCGACCAATCTGGCGAGAGGCGCATCATATACGCGTCGCGGGCAGGCGGCTCGGCGGTTTCTTGAGCGTGAGCAGGAAGGGCCCAGATGGCAATCAGCAGGAGGCAAAGCAGGGAGAGACGGGCATTGGTCATGAGATAGGCTCAGCGTCGGTGGAGACACAAGTCGCGAGGAGAGCGGCGGGCTAGGCGTCGTCGGCCCGCCGAAAAATGTAATGGATGGGCTTCGGACGCGTCGAGCGCAGTTCGAGCACATCCAGGCGGTTGCCATCTGGCGAGAGGCGGTATTCCGTGTAAATGCGGATGTGCCGCGTGCCCTGCTGGATGCTGACCGTTAGGTGGCTTTCGGTGATGAGCGTGCGCTGTTCGTCATCCCAGTGTGCGGTGACGGTTTTGGTGCTGTCGCCCGCGAGGTAGGCGCCCAGGTGGCGGTTGTCCGGCCATTGTTCCAGCGGAACCAGTGCCGCCGGGCCACCGGGGACGACGTAGGCAGAATCTACTGCGGTGCCGCCTTCCCGCGAGCCACGCCAGATACGCTTGAGGATGACGGCGTCGCCATCACGGTCGATTTCCATAGAGAGGCGTCGCCATGGGTCAATGGCTGTGCTGCCTTCTGCTTCGTACGTCCAGGAGCCGCTAAAGCCAGGGTCGTCAGTCATGCCCAGGAACAGAAGCACCAGCGCAAGCAATCCGATGTTGAGGTATTTCATATAGAAAACTTCGTTTCGCTTTTGAATTACTACAACATCTTGAAATCCTATGAAAGATACCAGTCCTAGATCAGAGGCAAACTCATTTCCAGCCCCGAGTGCAGCCTTGTTATGAGACAACTACGATGCCGGTAGATAGAGGGTGGCCGAAACTGCATCGCACCCTGATTCCCCAAGGAAGAGGACAGAGCACTCTACTAATTAGGAGTTGTATATCCCGCCATACTAGGGCGTGTGGACCATTACCGTGCGTCGCGCCTGCGGTCCTGTTTGGTGCCTCTCGTCGTTGTTGATCTCGCCCGATGCGCTGCATCGAGCGCGATAAACGCCTTGATCTGCGCAAAATAGACCGCGCATTCGCTTTCTCAGGCCAAATGTCCACACGCCCTAAAGCCGATCTATTCCTCGGCTTTTATCGCGAACGCGGCAGCGGGCCGATCCTTTCGCGTTCGATGGGGAGGTAGCAAGACCTGCAAAATCTGGATCGAAGACATGGTGCCCGGAAGGTGCATCAGGGCTCCCTCGGCTCTTTCTTGAGCTAAGAGTTGATCGAACTCACGAGGTATAGATGAAGGGATAGGCCACCCATCATCCGTCCTGGGGCAACCCTTCTGGGGAGGGCACGAGCGTTGAGTCTTGCATGATCTCCTCAAACTCACGGCGTAGCTCCTCAGGGGTTTGACGGTACGGCTGGCCCATTACCTCGGAAATGCGATTGCTGAAAGCTGCTGCCGCCTCGTAGTTGCGTGCCTCCAGATAGGTGAAGCTGATCATCTGGATGAACTGCTCGATGTATTTCTGTTCTGATTGCGTGCGCACGTTGGCAAGGCGGTGCAGCACCACGGGTTCGGCCTTTTGCATGACTTCCATGACGCGCTCGTCGTCATCCAACATTTGATAGGCGCGGGCCATAAAGAGGAAGGAGCGTTCATCGCCCGGAATGGTCTCAAATGGCACAGCCGCCATGAGCGTGTCGAGCAGGGCCTGGGCTTCGTCTGGCTCCCCGCTTTCGACCAACGCCTCGGCAGTTTGGGCGTAGACGTTGCGGTAGTTGTCCACCATGCGCCGGATGTTCTCGTCGTAGTAGACATCCGGGTTGTTGAGGTTGGTAAACTTGAATTGCTTCAGGCGTTCGGGCGTGAGCGTAGGTACAATGCGGCCCAGCGGTTCGTTGTGTTTGATGGGCACGACGCGAAAGGCCTGTCCTTCCAACTGGAAGTAGTTTTGCAGATCCAACTGTCCATCTGGGCTGACCGTAACGGCAAAATAAACAGGGCGCTTCCAGCCCTGCGCGGCATTCGTCGTCAGGATGTCCAGCGCAGCGATGTCGGCTCCGTAGAGGACATAAAGCTCTTCACCCTGTGCATCTCTTCCAAACTCTCGTCCTTGCAGCCGCCAGCGCATCGGACTTTCGATCTGGCCCGTGTCCTCGCGGGCGATGTAGACCTCTGAGTTCTCTTGCTTCATCATCTCTTTATCGACGGGCAACTGGAAGTCGCCTGGCACCCATCTGGAAAGCCCCAGGCTCCCGATGCGGTCATCCGGCATCGACACAGGCAGTGGTTCCGACTCCCGGGATTGCTGATGTTTGAGTTGCCGCACGTACCACGGCGTGTTAAGCAGGGAGAGGTTGACCACGCGCACATCGCGCCGTTCTTGCTCAACCTCTTGCAGGTACCACAGCGGAAAGGTGTCGTTGTCGCCGTTGGTGAAGAGGATGCCATCTTCTTCCACGCTCATCAGCATGTTGTAGGCATACTCGGGGGCTACATAGCGGCCCGAGCGGTCGTGGTCGTCGTAATTCTCATAAGCCATCCAGCCGGGCACGGCCAGGAACAGCAGGGCCGCTATGCCCAGCAATGCCCCGCGTTGCAAGGAGGCCGCTTTGTCTTCCAGCGATTCGAGCACCAGTTGCAGCAGGCCCGTCGCGCCAATGCCGATCCAAAGGCTGAAGGCGAAGAAGCTGGCGACGTACGAATAGTCGCGCTCGCGGGGCTGCATCGGGGTCTGGTTCAGGTACAGGATAATCCCGATGCCAGTAACGAAGAACAGCACGAGGACGCTGAAGCCGCGCCGCCAGTCCCGCGAGAAGTGGAAGAGGCCACCGAAGAGGCCCAGCAGCAGCGGGAGCGCAAAATAGCGATTGCGGCTGGCCTGCTCGCTCGGCGTCTGGAGTAGGTGCTCGTATTCGCCGTCGATGAACGTGAAGCCCGTGATGGCCCGCGAATCCTGGAGGTCGCTTTCTTTGCCGACGAAGTTCCACAGGAAATAGCGGACGTACATGTGGCCCACCTGATAAGACCAGAAGAAGTGGGCGTCGGAGTCGTAGGCGGCGTAGGTGCGCCAATGCATAGGTTGCGGAGAGTACCGGCGGGGAAAGAGCTTTTCCTCTTGCCCCGTCACTTGGCCGGTTCTATCGTCGAAAGCGGCTCCTTTCAGCAAAGGTGTCGCGCCGTACTGCTCGCGGGTCAGGTAGCTGACGATGGCTTCCGCTGTCTCGGGGTCGTTCTCGTCAATGGGCGGATCGGCGGCGCTGCGGATAAAGATGAGCGCGTAGGTCGAGTAGCCGATCAGCACCATCAGGATGGACACCATGACGAGGTTGCTGACCTGCATCTGCCGCTTCTGCGTGTAGTAAACGCCAAAGACAACGAGGGCGAATACGGCGAGCAAGAACACCATCGGCATGCCCGTGTCACCGGCCAGTTCCGGTAGCTTCTGGATGATGCCGGGATAGATAAGCAGGAATGCTACCGAAGAGATCGCCCCGGCTGCTACGATGCCTTTCCAGCGCTCTGCCGCCGTCCAGTTTTCTCGGTCGAATTCGGTAAAGAAAAAGATGAGCGCGATGAAAAAGATGGCGAGCAGGTTCAGCAAGTGGACGCCGATGGCCAGCCCAAAAAAGTATGCGATCAGCACGAGGTAGCGGTTGGCCTGCAAGCCGAACGGGTGCTGCCCGCCCGCGAGCGCGGCTTCCTCATGCTTGGCCTGCTCGCTCCATTTCATAATCAGCCACACCACGGCTGCCGTAAAGAGCATCGACATGGCGTAGACTTCGGCCTCGACAGCGTTGAACCAGAACGAATCCGTCACGGCAAACGTGCAGGCTCCGATGATGCCCCCCGCCAGGGCCGTAATGCGCTGCGGGGTCGTCCAGGTGGCTTCATCCCCCTGCCACTCGCGTACAAGCCGAACGATGATGAGGTGGGTCAGCAGGATGGTAAACGCGCTGGCAAACACAGAGACGAGGTTGACGGCCAGGGCTATATACTCCACCGGCACGAACATCGAGAAGAGGCGACCAACCAGCATGTAGAACGGCGCGCCGGGCGGATGCGACACTTGCAGCCCGTGGGCGATGGCGATGAACTCGCCCGCATCCCAGAACGACGCCGTCGGCGCGACCGTGAGCCCATAGAGCACGAGCGCGTAAACAAAGACTGCCGCCGCCACCAGGCGATCCGTGCGTTTCCAATTCATAGAAGCGATAAAAAACGGTTTGTAAAAGGCAAGGCTACTGTGTAACAGGCCGGTCTAACGCACCGGGTTAAGCAGAGTTGCTATAACGACCAGCGTACGATGATTAGTGCGACCAATCCGTACGGGCTTTGTCCAGCAGCAAGGTAAGCATTTCTCCGTTCACTTCGCCGTGGTTGACAGCAAAGGCCAGCTTGCCGCGCCGGTGGAAGATCCAGGTCGTGGGTGTCCAGGTGAGCGGCAGGCCGAGGAACGTGCGGCGGCGGTTCGAGCGGATGTTGCTGGCTCCGTGGTCCGGCTGGGCAAACCGATGTACCCGGTCGGGAATCCCGTACCGTTCCAGCGTGCTTTCGCCCAGATGCCCGTCGTTGTACACCGTGACAAAGATAAATTCCACATTCTCTTGCTGCTCAATCACTTCCGGCCAGAAGCCATTTTTGAACTCGTTGTTCGAGTTGTGGCACCAGGGTGCCCAGAAATGCACCACGTAGATGCCGTCGTCCTCAATGAGCGCCTGCACGCTTTGCTCCGTCTCCGTCAGCACCGCACCCGCCGGATCGAAGTCAGGTGTTTGCTCAGGCTGGTCCTGCGCGCAGGCCGCCGGGGCTAGCAAGGCGAAGAGCAGAAGGAAATAGAATTTCATTTTGGATTTGCGATTTTTGATTTTGGAACTCCTTTCTCTCTCTTCCCTGCCCTTACGCGCCAGCAATCACCACCACAATCTCGCCGCGCACTTTGGATTGGGCCTCATAGTGGGTACGCAGGTCGCGGAGGGAGCCACGTCGGACCTCTTCGAATTTCTTGGACACCTCACGCGCCACGGCGGCTTCGCGTTCCGGCCCGAACACGTCCTCAAACTGCGTCAGGGCTTTGATCAGCCGGTGCGGCGATTCATAGAACACCATCGTGCGTGGTTCGTCGGCCAGAGCGTTGAGCTTGGTCTGGCGGCCTTTTTTGGCAGGAAGAAAGCCCTCGAAGACAAACCGGTCACACGGCAGTCCGCTCGCGGTGAGGGCCGGGACAAACGCAGTGGCTCCAGGTAGCGCTTCTACTGGAATATCGTGACGCACACACTCGCGGACGAGGTAAAAGCCAGGGACCGAGATGCCGGGCGAGCCGGCGTCGCTGATGAGCGCAACGTCCTGCCCGGCCTGCATCCGCTCAATCAACTGCGGCGCTTTGCGGGTTTCGTTGTGGTCGTGGTAGCTCGTCTTCGGCGTGTTAATGTCATAATGGGCCAGCAGCACGCCAGAAGTGCGGGTATCCTCGCAGGCAATCAGATTCACCTCGCGCAGCACCCGCAACGCCCGCAGCGTGATGTCTTCCAGATTGCCAATCGGCGTGGGAACGAGATAGAGCATTTTAGATTTTTGGTTGGGGATTTTGGAGGGCGAGGTTATGCCGGGGAGCGAGATTCGTCTTATGTGAAAGGGAAGCACATGTTGGGAGCAAAGACATGACGGAAGCGGCATTTAAAGGTAGGACAAAGCAATTTGCTTTGCGTGTGATTCGGCTTGTAGAAACGTTGCCCAGAACGAGTACAGCATCGGTGATTGGGCGGCAGTTGCTGAGATTGGCCCCCTCAGTGGGTGCCAATTACCGAGCAGCTTGCCGAGGTAAATCCAGAGCCGATGTGATTGCCAAGTTAGGCATCGTGGAAGAAGAGACCGATGAAAGCATCTATTAGATGGAGTTGCTGATGGAAACCAGGCTTGTCTCCGAAGAAAACCTACACGCACTCATCCAAGAAGCCGACGAAATCCTCGCTATGACTGTCGCATCCATCAAAACCATGCGTCGCCGCAACGGCAAGCAGCCAATCCAAAATCCGCAATCCAAAATCTAAAATCGAGAACGTAGTCGCGACCACAAACGCGGCGTAGCGCGCAGGTCGAGGGCGACGTAGATAATCAGCCAGAGGCCGAGCAGGAGCATGATGATGTTGGCGATCCACATGCCGACCCACGGCGTCAGGTAGGCTCGGTCGGCCAGCTTTTCGCCCTGCACCAGCGTCACCCAGTAGAACATAAAGATGCCTAGCGCAAGGGCCGCTACGGTGCCCAGGCCGCCGCGCCGGATGCTGAGGCCGAGCGGGGCCCCGATGAGCATAAAAATGAGGCAGGCCACGGCGATGGAAAACTTCTTGTGGATCTCCACGCGATAGCTATTGGCTTCCCTTGTGAAGTAAACGATGGTGCGCTGGGCATCGTCGATCAGCGTGCGGGTGGTGCGGGCGTTTTCGAGCGCGAGGTTGTAGGCCCGCTGGCGCTCTGGCGCAGGCAGATCTGTGAGGGCGATACGTTGTACGGGCGCGGCCGTCGTATCGGGTGAGGCAGGACTGGAAAGGGCCGTCGGCTGATCGGTGGCAGCGACCTGCCAGGTAGAATCCGGCAGCAGCTTCATGGCGATGCTGTCGAGGTCGGCGGTTTTGGTGGCGATGTCCGCTTCCAGGGAATCGACGAACTGGATCATCTCGAAGGTGGGCGTGGTGCGGTCAGAGCGGTAGCCCTGGCGCGGGTCGCTGCGCTCGAAGACGAAGTCCGACAGGTCGAGCGTCAGCCGGTAGCGGTCGAAGGCGATGCGCTCGTAGCGTTCCTTGGTGGTGTTATCGGTAGCAGGCAGCAGCCGGTGCACCTCACCCTCATACAATTCCACATCCACCGCCAGCCCACGCGATTCGATAGACCCCCGTTTGGCTTTGATCACCGACTGGCGGCGCGTGCCATCGGTATAGTCGAAAATCAGCACATCGAACAACTCGTTCGACTCCGGCGGCAGATCCTGCACGAGGATACTGTAGTCGTTGATGCCTTCGTAAAAAACGCCAGGTTGCAACTCGAATCCTGGCTTCTTGCTGCGGATGTCCTGCCACAGGTTGCGTGCCCGGTAGTTCGATTCCGGCAGCATCACATTGTTAAAATACGTCATGCACGCCGTCAAAAAGAGGCCGACGATCAGCGCAGGCCACAGCAGTTGCCAGATCGAGATGCCCGCATTCTTCGCTACCGCATATGCTTTCGACTCCGCCAGCCGCCCGAACACCATCAGCGAAGCTAGCAGCGTAGACATCGGCACCGCCAGCACAACCATATACGACAGGTTGTAGGCGATCAACTCAATGATGACGCCCAGCGGCAACCCGCGCCCGGCGATGTCGGGCAGGTAGCGGATTAGAAACTGCATCACCAGCAAAAACATGAGCGTTCCCAGCCAGGCCAAAAACGGCCCGGGCAAAGCGCGCAGAATCATGCGGTGGAGGAGTTTCATGGGATTATGAGTTCCGTGTTTCGTGTTTTAGGGAAAGCCGTTTTTAACTCGTAACCCAGAACCCGGAACACGAAACTGAGAACCTACGCTTTCCTCAAGGTCAGTAGCGTAATTTCGGGCCGAATGCCGAGCCGTAGGGGTGGGCCGACTGTGCCGACGCCCCGGTTGACGTACAGAAATTGTTGCCCCTGTCCATCGGTGCGAGGCTCCTTATACAGACCGGCCCAGCGTGGATACGCAATGCGGGCGAGGCTGTAGCGCAGGGGGCCAATCTCGAAGCCAATCTGTCCACCGTGCGTGTGGCCGCTTAGCATGAGGTCGATGTCGGGATGGTTGGCGCGGACGTAGTCGTCCCAGTAGGTTGGCGTATGCGCCAGCAAGATACGGAACGCACCGCTTTCGGGGTCGAGGCCGTCGAGGGCGCGGGGCATGTTGGCGAAATGTTGGTAGAAACCGGTGTTGTCCACGCCGATCAAGTCGAGCCCCGCTCCGTCGATGGCGAGCGAGCGGTTTTCGTTGACGAGCAGATCCACCGGTGTGTCACGCACCTGCTGGATAACATCGTCGATCCAGGCGTAATGATCGTGGTTGCCGAGGCAACCGTAGATGCCGAGATCGGCCTTCAACCGGCGCAGCGACGGGGTCACGACAGCCATTTCTGCCGCATCGTGGTTGACATAATCGCCGGTAATCATAATCACGTCGGGCCGCATCGCTTGCACCGTAGCGACGGCTTCTTCCATCGGGCGTTGGCTGAAAAAAGAACCCGCGTGCAGATCCGATAGCTGGGCAATGGTCAGGCCATCGAATTGACGCGGAAGCCCGGCTATTGGCACATCGACCCGGAAAACCTCGAAATCGTAGAGCGTGCGGAAGACGCTGTAGCCGACTAAAACATACGGCACCGTCGCTGCACTCCAGCCGACCTTTTGCAGAAAGTCGCGGCGGCTGGTTCGCTTCATGTCTGTTAAATCTAGCTCTTCCTCGTCGTCGGGCCGGTGTAGCCGCTGCTGGAACCAGCTAAAGAGCCACGAAACGAACCGTGCGCCATCCTTCAACACCAGCACGCCCGCAATGACAAGCTTCGGAATAAAGTAGACGAGCCAGGCACCGATGACCACGGCGCGGAGCAGCTTCGGATCGACCTCCCACCACCGCGAAAACAGGAAATAGACCGGCAGCGTCAATGGCATCAGCACCATCAACACGCGATAGACGGGCAGCGTCCAGCGAAACCGGGGGCGTGGCTTCGCAAACCGACACCAGTTGCGAAAGACATAATAATCAAGCGCGAGCGGCACGCAGATCGCCAGCAGTGCCAACCCGATGGACCGTTCCATATAAAACTCCCTTCCCTTACTGAAAAGCTCTGCCTAAAACGGAGAGCAGAAAGGGTTGTTCTTTGAGGGAAGGGGGAAGGGCCAGGAGGGAAGAGAAGGAAGATGCAGGAGCCAATCTGATAAACCTGCCAACCTGTAACCCTTTAATACATCTCATACTTCACCAGCCGTCCGTCGAGCGATCCGTGGACGAGCGGTTTTTTCCACGAGGCGCGGAGACCGATGGATTTGATCCACTCGCGCTTGCCAAAGTAGAGGTAGGCCGTCGAGCCGGTGCAGCGCTGCTTGAGAAAGTCGCCGAGGGCTTGGTAGAAGTCGCTCATGTCCTCCTCGCGGCCCATCCGCAGGCCGTAGGGCGGGTTGCTCAGAATGGTGACGTTTTCCAGGCTCTCGATCTGGTGGAAGTCTTTCACTTCCAGGTTGACGGCCTCTCCACCCGGCAGCGCGTGCAGGTTCGTGCGTGCTGCCGCCACTGCGTCGGGGTCGATGTCGCTTCCGCCAAGCAGACCGGGCGGGATGGAGCGGATCTGGCTGTCAGCCTCGGCCTTGACGGCCTGCCAGGTTGCTGCGTCGAAGTCGGGGAGGTGCGCAAAGCCGAAGTCATCGCGGAGGTAGCCCGAGGGAATGTTCGCGTAGTGCATCAGCGCTTCGGCAAGCAGGGTGCCTGCGCCGCACATTGGGTCGTAGAGCGGGTTTTCGCCGTTCCAGCCGGAGAAGCGCACAGCAGCAGCGGCCACCGTTTCCTGCATTGGCGCGTCGCCCGTCTCGGTACGGTAGCCGCGTCGGTGCAGCGAGCCGCCCGAGGTGTCGAGGCTGATGATGGCCTGGTTGTTCTCGATGTGCAGGTTGAGCCACACATCCGGGTTGCGCGTGTCAATGCTGGGGCGCTTGCCCGTGCGATCCCGAAAGTCATCCACGATGGCGTCCTTCAGGCGCAAGGCGGCGTACTTCGAGTGGGTGATCTTGCTATGCGAGACGTTGGCGAAGATCGCAAAGGTGGTATCGAGCGAGAGAAAATCTGTCCAGTCGAGAGAACGGGCGGTTTTGTAGAGGTAGCGGTCGCTGTGGCAGTCGAACGTCAGCAGCGGAGCCAGCACCCGCGTGAGCAGGCGCGTCTGATAGTTGATTCGGTAGAGCGTCGCGTCGTCGGCATCAAAATACAGACCGCGATAGGCCGGGGCGATGTCGGTTGCGCCAAGGTCGGCCAGTTCGGCTTTCCCGGTTTCCTCCAGTCCCCCCGCAATCTGAGCGAAAAAGCGACGGGTTTGCTGGTATTGGTACATGGGGTTGAGCTATCAGCTTTTAGCTGTCAGCCGTCAGTTGGGAAGAGAGAAAGGAGGTAGCCAGGGTTGAGAGCATCTTTCGCTGAGAACTGATGGCTAGTAGCTAACAGCTTCAAAGCGCCACCCCGATGCAAGGGGCGTAGGCGTCGCGGGAGAAAGAACCTGCGATGTGACTCTCGTGGAGATCGATGTGCTGAGTCGGATCAAGCAGGTCGGGCGGCGTCGGGAAGACATCGTGGAGAAGCTCGAAATCGCCCAGATTGCGATGTCCGCCGTAGAGGTAGACCTGATGAACCGAGGTGGTTTTCAGGTGGAGGCGGTCGAGGAGGAGGAGGGCGAAGTAGACGCTGTTGGCAGGCTCTTCCGCCTCAGTGAAGTGGCTGAAGTACCAGTGACCGTCGTGGCAGAGCGTGTACTCGACGTGGGTGGGATACCAGCCGATGGCGAGCGTGAAGGGGGCATCCGTTTGCTCCGTAGTCTCGTTGCGGCGTTCGACCCAGGCCATTGCTTTTGCTACGGCGTGCATGCTGAGTGTCATGCGGTAGTGCGCCTGCGGCATCATCCGAAAGATACGGTCGAAGCGGGTATGCAGCCGTTCCTTCAGGGCGAGGACGTGAAACCATTCCACATCGCGGCCCTCTTCTTCGAGCGTTTCGGTAAAGACAGGATCAGCAGTAAGCCGGAGTGGCTGGGGTGATGCCGAGCGTGTGAGCAGGGCGGCTTCGCTGAGGAGCCGGTTCTTGCGGTCCTCCGACTCCAGGTTTTTCGGCAGGGGCGTAAAAAACGAATAGCACGTGGGTGGATGGACCGCTACGTACAGCCGCGAAGCCACCGATCCCTCCAGCGCATCCGTGAGCGCGTCGGTGAGGGTTTCCAGCGAAGTTTGCGCGGTAGCGTCCAGGACCGCGTCGGTGACGTCGAAATCGAAGTCGAGGCTACCGAGCCGCAGCAGGTGGTACTGGCTACCCCGTTGTTCGATTTCAGCATAGCGCAGGCTCTTGCCGTAGATGTCGATGCCTGCGCGTGCGTGTCCGTCCATAAGATTTTGGATTTTGGATGGGGGATTTTGGATTCCTTAGACCTAATGTCCCAATCCAAAATCTAAAACCCCAAATCCAAAATGAGATTATTCCCAACTGGCGGCGTTGAGCTGGGTCACATCGGAAAGCTCTGATCCGAGATAATCCTCCGAGTCGGGGTCTTTGAGCAGATAGATGGCGACACGTCCCGTGTCGTTGACGCTGTAGAGGAACCGGTTGCCGGTGCGCGGTGAGTAGGTCAGCGAGTCGAGGCTGAGTTCGGTCCCGAGGAGGCTGTCGCGGTTGGCGACCATGAACGAATCGCTACGGACCCATAACATCAGCGAATCAAGCGTGCTGGGAAAATCGTCCTCCCTTCGTTCGTAGGTAATCAGCGAGGTGCGTACTTTCTCCATGCGCTCGCGGGTCATATCGGTGATTTCCTGGGCACGTTCTACAGCCGCATAGGGGGCTGTAATGGATACGTACAACCAGTAAAACAGGGCGATGATAACAATGGCAAGCAGAACCTGAATGGCGGTTCTGAGACCTTGGCTACTCGAAGCCATGGGCGTCGTGCTCCAGATATGATGAAAAGGATATAGGCGTGGTGGGTGGCGCAGTCACATGTACGCCGGGGCGAAAATACAGGTAATCCTCCCCGAAATGCAACTGTCCTGCTGTTATGGTTGCCATACGGAAGGCCTGGACGTTTCCGTTCGTCTGCAAAACAAAGCGTCCCAGAAGCGTGTTCGAGGTATTTCGCACCGCCCTGACATCTCAGGCAGACCATCAAGGTACGGCAGAGTTGCTCGAAGGGCATGCATTTTTCCAAACGTTCACGTTCATCCAACCTGTTAGAGGCTGTTGACGAACCTGCTTATTAATATCGACCATGTAGCGACGTTGCGCAATGCACGTCGAGAGACCTTCCCGGATCCGGTCCACGCCGCTGCCCTCTGTGAACTTGCCGGAGCCGACGGCATCGTGTTTCATCTGCGCGAAGACCGTCGCCATATCACCGACCGCGATGTGCACTTGCTCAAGCAAACCGTGCAGGGCAAGCTGGATTTTGAATGCTCGACCAGCGAAGAGATCATTGGGATCTGCTGCGCAACCCAGCCCGACCTGGCGACGCTCGTGCCCGAACGCCGCGAAGAGGTGACCACCGAAGGCGGCCTCGACGTGCTCGGCAACCGCGACCGCCTGCTTGACGTCATCCCCCGCCTCTTCGACGCAGGTATTGGCGAAGTAGCGCTATTCGTCGATCCCGACCTCGACCAGATTGAGGCGACGGTAGACGTCGGAGCCAACGCCATCGAACTCCACACCGGCAATTTTGCCAATGCCCCCACGCCCGACGCCCGGCGGGAGGTAACGCAACGCCTGGCCCTCGCTGCTGAGAAAGCGCACAAACTGGGCCTCCAGGTCCATGCCGGGCACGGCCTCGATTACCTCAACTATCCCACATTCGCCCGTACCGTGCCGCACGTCCACGAAGTGTCCATTGGCTTTGCCATCATGGGCCGCGCCATCCTCACCGGTATGGAGCAAGCCGTCCGCGACATGCGCCTGCTGGTGAAGGGCTACTGATTTCAAGTTGCACATTTTTCGAGGTTCAAGGTTTTTGGCCCTCAACCTTGAACTTTGAACCCCGAACCTGAAACCATCTTATGGAACCCATCTCGCCCGATCATCGCTCTGGTTACGTCGCCTTCGTTGGTAAACCCAACGTGGGGAAGAGCACGCTGATGAATGCCCTGCTGGGCCGCAAGCTATCCATCGTTACGCCCAAAGCGCAAACGACGCGGCACCGCATCCTCGGCATTCTGTCGGAGGAAGACGAGCAGATCATCTTCCTCGATACGCCGGGCATCATCAAGCCGCGCTACAAGTTGCAGGAGACCATGATGAATAGCGTGGGCGGGGCCATCACCGACGCTGACCTCATTGTGTTTATGGTGGACGCCACCCGCGACAAAGCCGACGAACTGAGTCTGGAGCAGATCGGCAACCGCCCGGCGATCCTGGCAATCAACAAGATGGACCAGATCAAGCAGGAAGAGGCGCTGCCGCTGGTGGAGACGTACATGGCGCACCGGGCTTTTGAGGAGATCGTTCCCATCTCGGCGCTGACGGGTTTCAACCTGGATGTGCTGCTGGAGGAGATCAAAAAGCGCGTCCCGCTCGGCCCGCCGTTCTACCCGAAAGACATGATCAGCGAGCACCCGGAGCGCTTTTTTGTGACCGAGATTATCCGTGAGAAGGTGTTCGAGCAATACTGGCAGGAGATCCCGTATTCCACGACGGTCAACATCGTCACCTACGAGGAGCGCGAGGACGGCAAAGACCTCATCGATGCCGAGATCGTGGTGGAGCGTGACTCGCAGAAGGGCATCCTGATTGGCAAGGGCGGGAGTGCGCTGAAAAAGGTGGGCACCGCCGCCCGGAAAGACATTGAGGAATTCCTCGGCAAGCCCGTCTTCCTGAAACTCTTCGTCAAGGTGCGCGGCGACTGGCGCAACCGCGATACGCTGCTGCGGTCGTATGGGTATTGAGCAATCAGGGCACAATTGTCACCGGCACCACCTCCCGCATCGCCTCACTTTCGATGACGACGAAGTAGATGCCTGCTGCAACGTTCAGATCAGTAAGGTGAATTGTTGCTAGTCCTGGCTCTAGCGCGACCTCGCGCAGGATGCGGAGGCGATGCCCCAGTACATCATACAGCGTGAAGGTCGCCACCGTCGGTTTGGAAAGCACGAGGTCGAGCGTTATGAAAGAGTGGGTCGGGTTGGGATAGGCGTCGTACCGAACCAGGGTCTCGTCTCCGGTTGGTACGCCAAGAGGAGCAAATGGACTCTCGTAGGGGCCGATATCTACCGTGAGACCCTGCACGCGTGGTGCTCCTTCGTAATCAACAGGAAGCTGCTCTGTGATATCGCCGTTTTCATTGAGGTCGAAGGTATCGGGTGGCAGCCAGGCGGTGCGTCCAGCATCGATAGCGGGTGAGCCTGCCTGGAGGTGGAGATCGCCGAGGTCATCATCGTCTGTGCCCCAGTGTTCATCAGCGCCAGGTGAGGGCATCCGGACGAAAAGCGGGTCGGCATCAATGACCTTTTCGCCTGCATAGCCGTTTTCCACGATAGAGTGATACACGGCCATTGTGTCTTGAGCAAGCGCAAGAAAAGGTTGATTCTCGTTAGCCCAGACAATTGAATTCTGCAAAGTTATGTCCCCGGCAGCAGCAGCAGATGGTTCTAGTATTTGGCTACTTCCAGTGTTACCAACGAGGGCACTATTGATCAGGAAAGTTCGCCTTCCATAGGCAGCGAGAGCCCCTCCAACTCCTGAATAGTAGCCACCTGTATAATTGTCATAGAAGATGGAGTTAACAATAAGGAAGGGATTTGCTGCGTTGGTGCTTTTATGATAAATCGCACCACCGAGTCCTCCATCTCCGCTTGCTCTATTCCCGAGAAAAGTAGAATTCAGGATGATGCTCGAAGCAATTTCAGTGTCCACCTCATGAGCAAGGGCACCACCGTAGGCATCATATCCGGCACGGCTGCTATTGCCTATAAAACGTGTGGAATTGATGCGAAGGATACAATTCTTACTAAAAATAGCACCTCCTGGTGCATTGAATAATTCATTCGTACCGATGCTGTTGTTCAGAAACAGAGAAGCAAAAATATCAACTTGACTGTCTTGAACGAATAAGGCACCGCCAGCGTGGGTAAGGTACCTATTGCGATTTTGCTCAAAGACGACATTGCGAAAGACCACGTTGGAGGAAAGGATAAAAGCCCCACCGCCAGCGGCTCTAAAATCGACTCTGCTTGATGCTTCGTTGTCTATAAATTGCACCTGTTCTATGGTGGCGGTGCTCATCTCCATATACAGGCCGCCTCCCTGCCGTGTGGATTCAGATCCATTCTGGGTGATAAGGAGGTTGCGCAACGTGAGTGTGCTGCCTGTAATGTGAAGTCCACCGCCGCTTTCTGCCCTGGGCCACCCGCCGGTTATTTTAAAACCATCCAGGGTTGCCGCTACATGCTCTGCCTTGACAACGTGGTTAGGCCGCGCCGCTTCACCGCTCAATGTTGAGAAGGGGTGGGTTTCCAGGTCACGTTCTGTCAGCGCCGTCTCTGTCCCGACAAATCCGCCATAGAGCGACACGCCGTCGATCATCTCAAAACTGATCAGCGGATCGCTGCCTGCTTCCACCGGATAATACGTCCCGTCGGCCACCCAGATCTCATCGACCGTGCCTGCGTTGGTGCGAGCTTCGGCGAGTGCATCTTGCAGATCGGTATAAGCGGTATTCCAAGAAGTGCCGTTGCCGCCATCGGGTGCGTTGGCATCTACATAGAGGATCGATTGGGCATGGATGGGAGCGATGCCGAGTGTGAACACCAGCGCGACCAGTACAAATAGGCGCATACTTCGCATATTTTAAAGACAGGTAGGATGGATAAATCCTTGATTGACCTGCCTTTAGTACAGACGAATATGCTTTGATAACTAAATGTCAGTCGTGAGTTGGTTTGTTATTCATGCCGGATCGCATCGACGGGAGAGAGGCGGGCGGCGCGCCAGGCCGGGTAGGTGCCGAAGCCGATGCCGACGACAAAGGCCACGATCATAATCACGCCCAGCGACGTCCACGAAAACGCCACCTCAAACGGAGCCTCACCGATCTGCTTGATGATGGGGACGGCCACGGCGACCGTCGCGAGGCCAAAGAGCAGGCCCAGCAGGCTGCCTGTCACCGAAATCACGACGGACTCGGCCAGAAATTGAAAAACGATATCGCTACGTCGCGCGCCCGTCGCCTTACGGATGCCGATCTCGCGGGTGCGCTCGGTGACGGCAATCAGCAGCACGTTCATCACGCCAATGCCGCCCACGAGCACGGCGATGCCGGTGATGAAGCCCATGATGAGCTTGAAGATTTTCACGCCCTGCTGCACCTGTGCCACCCGCTCCCGGTTGGTGACGATGGTAAACGCGTCACTGCCGCCTTCCATGTTGGCGTCGAGCCAGCCCGCCACGCGGTCCCGTAGCGCGGGTACTTCTTCCACGCGGTGGGCGCGCACCAGCAAATCCGGCGGCTCGGCTTTGGGGACGCGCTTCGTCCAGGTGTTGTACGGTCCATAGGCCACGGGCGTCGGCCCGGCTTGCATCACGCCGATCACTTGTGCTTCCAGGGTGTCGATGGTGAGCGTTAGTCCGAGAAGCGTGTCCATGGCGTCGTCCGGAACCAGCCGTGTGGCCAGCGAGCTTGACAGCACGACGACGGGCTCCTCGTTGGCAATATCCTCGTCATCAAAAAAACGACCCACGACGATTTCTGGCTCCATTACGGTTACCGTTATAGGGGCGAGGGCGTCGAGATAGGCACCCGTTCGATTGGTTGAATCAGGGTGGCCAACAGCAACGTTGGCGCGGCGCTTCATGACAAGGTCGGCGCTGTCAGCGAGGGCATTGCCGAGGGTGGTAGCATCGTTGATGCTGAGGGTGGCAACCGAGTCGCGGGCGATGCTGACGCCATCGATCCAGTCTCTCGTTTTCGGCGCGACCATGATGGCTTCCAGGCTCGTCGTCGTTGAGATCTGATTGCGCCCGTACTGCTCCAATCCGTCGCCGAGCGAAAGGATGGCAACGAGCGCTGCCACGCCGATGACGAGCCCGAGCGTGGAGAGCAGGATATGCAGCGGATTGGAACGAAGCGTCTGAACAGCGACAGACAGCAGGGCAAGAAGGCGTTTCGACATGGGCCGTCAAACAGAAGTGGAACAGTTGGGAGACGCGCTGCTCTACGGAAGACAGGCCAAATTGTTAAGGGGCTAAATAGGCAGGTAGCTTGTCCACTTCATAAACGACCGTCCGTGCGATGATGGCTTCTCGTTCGTCTGACAGCGCCTGGGTTTCAGGATCTGCCCGGTAGGCGGCGAACGCTTCGGCATTCGGGAAGCTAACAAGGTGTATCTCAAATGGCGTGTCCGGCGTTGGATGGGCCGGGCGAAAGGCGTAGTCGACGCGCCCGCCATGCTTTTGCATCACGGCAGCAGCGCGGCGCTCGAAGGCTTCAAATGCCGCCCTGTCGTCTCGCTTAAGCCATAATTGGACGAGGAATCGGACGCGTGTATCACTCATCGCCGGGCCGGTCTGTCGAGGCGACGGCCATGAGTTGCCAGTCGCTGTTTATTTTCTCCCACGCTTCCATCCACGCAAAGATCGTGTCTTCCTCTTCGGTTTCTCCTGCTTCATTTTCAACCGTCAACCGGACGCGCTTGTGGACGATGACGTACGCCATGCTGCCATCCTCAGAAACGCGCACGACAGGCGGGTCGATGTCTTCCCATTCCAGAAATCGTACGCTGCCGAAATATCCGCCGAAGCGCTCTATGGTTTCCTGCCGACTCTGCTGCGAAATGCGTCCATGGTTGAGTTGCGTGATGGGATCGTGGAACATGGCGGCAAACAACTCGGCGTCGTAATTCAAATGCGCTGTGCGTTGCTGCTCGTGCAACGCCAGGAGCCGCTCGACATCGGCCTCTTGGCTGGTGGCACATCCGCAGAAAAGGAGAAGGCACAGAGTGAGGAAGGCAAGGGAAGTCTTTGGTGGAAGCATAGCCGGGTCGCTGGATGGATAGAAACGGTTGTTTAATATCTGGCTTCTTGCACTTCCGAGAACAGGCATTTTGATAGCCACCGATGAAAACAAAATCTCCAAAGGGTGCAACATAGCGAGCCCGCTTCGTAAAGGTATATTCCAGGATCTGGAACATATACTCACGCTGATGAACCTGCTTACTCGCTCCGAAGAGTTTGTCCTGCTCGCCATCTGGAAATTGCAGGATGACGCCTACAGCCTGCCGATCCGCAAACAGATCTCGCAGAGCACGGGCTACAAATGGTCACTCGGCTCGATCTACACACCGCTGGAGCGGCTCGTCAAGCGTGGCCTGCTCTCGTCATACCTGACCGACCCGACGCCCGAGCGTGGCGGACGCCACAAGCGCATTTACCAGCTTACGCCCAAGGGACGGCAGGCGCTGATACAGATCCGTGAGGTGGAGCAGGCCATGTGGTCGGGCGTAACGCGGCTGGCGCTGGAAGGGTGACCCCGATGCGTAAATCCATTCACGACCGCCCGCCCCGGCTCGCGGCCTTTCTGCTGGACTGGCTGCTCAAAGATGACTGGCACACGCCGCTGGGCGACTTCGAGGAATACTACCACGAACTCGCTGCCGAGCGGGGCCGCTGGTGGGCACGCTGGTGGTACCGCGGGCAGGTGGCGTGGCTGTTACCAGATCGACTGTATCAGAAATCCTATTGGGGTCTCCTCATGTTGAAAAACTATGCCAAGCTTGCCTATCGCAACCTGCTAAAGAACAAGGTCGCGTCGTTTATCAATGTCTTCGGGCTGTCCATCGCCATCGCGTGCAGCATCGTGGTGTATCTGTTCCTGCAGAACTACCTGTCACTGGACAGCTTCCACGAAAACGGGGATCGTATTTTTGTGGTGCAGCACACGGTAGAGCGCGACGGGCAGCAGCAGCGCTGGGGTACCGCGCCGGCGCCGATGGGGCCTGTGCTGGCGGCCGCGTTTCCACAGGTGGAGCGGGCCGTACGCCTCGCCACGCAGGGTGGCTTCGTGCAGCACGGGGAAAACGTATTCGATGAATACCTTTCGTTTGCCGATGACGGCTTTCTGGACATGTTCACCTTCCCGCTGCAACAGGGCACGCCAGAGGCGCTTGCCGATCCAAGTGCTGTCATTCTGAGCGATGAGGCTGCCCGTCGGTATTTTGGCGAGGATGATCCGCTCGGACAGCAGATCACGATCACCTTTGGCAACGACCAGGTGGAGACGTTCACGGTGGGGGGCGTAGCCGCGCCGTTTCCGGACAATGCAGCGATGCGGTTCAACGTGTTGCTTCGCTACGACAAGCAACTCACGGCTGGTACCGAAAGCCTAGAGGACTGGTCCACCTTCACGGACGCGACGTTCATTCAAGTCACGAATCCGCAGGACATTGATGCGCTCGCCGGGCAGATGAGGCAGTACGTAGCCATGCAAAATGCCGTCAATGAAGACTGGGCCGTCACGTCTTTTTTCTTTGACAACCTGAAGCACCCAGCCTCCGATGCCTATCTGGTACAGGATCGGTTTTCTGAAGCGCCACATCCGCTTTTCATCCTGATGCTCGCGGCGATTCCGATAGGGATGCTGGCGCTGTCATGCTTCAACTATGTCAACATTTCACTCGGCTCGGCATCGCGACGGTTGCGCGAGATCGGTGTACGCAAGGTGATGGGCAGCACGCGGCGGCAACTCATCGGGCAATTCATGGCGGAAAACCTGCTGCTCTGCTTCCTGTCGCTGCTGCTGGGGTTGATTGTGGCGCAGGCGTTTCTAGTGCCGCTGTTCAATGTTATTTTCGTCAACCTGATTGATTTGTCTCTTACAAAAAACCTTGGCTTGTGGCTGTTTCTTGTTGGCCTGCTTGCTTTTATTGGGCTGGCTTCTGGGGCGTATCCGGCCTTCTATATCTCGGCATTTCAGCCTGTCACCGTGCTGCGCGGCAAGCAGCGGCTGGCAAACAAGAAAGGATTGACACGGGCCTTTCTGACGTTTCAGTTTACGCTGGCGTTTGTCACCGTTTTCATCGGCGTCTACCTCACGATGAACGGGCGCTACATTCTGAATCAGGACTGGGGCTACACTGCCGAGCACACACTGGTGGTACGCCTCAACAACAGCAACCAGTACGAGTTGCTGCAGAACGAAGCGTTGCAACTGGCCGCTGTAAAGCAGGTCGCCGGATCGCAACATCAGGTCGGCGAGTCGGTGAACCATCTGATGATAGAAGTAGAAGGAAAACAGAAGGAAGCGTTTCAGCACATCGTTGGACCGGGCTATTTCGACGCCATCGGGCTACGGCTGGTCGCTGGACATCTCTTCGACGAACAGGTCAACAGCGATGTCGCACATGCCGTTGTGATCACCGAAGCGTTTGCACGGCGGCAGGGTTGGGAGGAGCCGCTGGGGCAGACGCTCCGGGTGGAAGGTACCACCTACGCCGTCGTGGGCGTGGTCGAGAATTTCTTGTTGCATCCGATGATTGAGGATCCGTCGGCCTTCTTCCTGCAATCCGAAGACGCGCCGTATCGTTATCTGTCGATGCGCGTGGAGGCGGGCGCAGGCGCACAGACCGCTGCCGCGATGGAGGCCACGTGGAAGCGGCTCTTTCCCGGCACGCCGTTCGAGCATTTCTTCCAGGACGAGGTATTCGATATCCACTATCAGTCCTACACCAACCTGACACAGGCCTTTTCCTACATCGCGGCGCTGGCCCTGCTGATTGCGTGCATGGGGCTATTCGGGCTGGCTTCGCAGAACATGGCGCGGCGTATGAAAGAGGTGAGCATCCGCAAGGTGCTCGGTGCCTCGGTGGCGCACATCACCGTGCTGGTCAATCGTAGCTTTCTGACGATGTTAGCGGTAGCTGGAGTGCTGGCAACGCTCGTCTGTTACGGCGGGCTGGCCATGATCTTCCAATTTGCCAGCCAGGCTACCAATATGGGCATCATCCACCTGCCGCTCCATCCGGGTCTGTTTCTGCTGACCTACGCGCTGGTCTTCGTCACCGCCGCGCTGTCCGTGGCTATGCAA
>DATGCC010000346.1:0-5998 GCA_035312345.1 Rhodothermales bacterium | reverse complement strand
CGAAAGGGTTTATGCACCAGCGCCGGTCTTTTTTGATCGACCTGGGGCATTTCTAGGGTTGGGGTTTCCATTATGCGTTGCCGTTTTCAGGTTGAGCAGATTGCAAGGGAAGGCTTCATTCACGCTACCAGTACACCTTTGTGCTGGCCTTTCTTTTCGTCATACAGGGCAGCAATTTCGTCCTCGTAGGCGGCGCAGACCTTCGAGCGTTTGACTTTCAGCGTGGGTGTCAGCAGGCCGTTTTCGATGGTCAGGTGGCCAGGAATGAGCACAAAGCTTTTGATGGTGGACCAGTGATCCATGCCCTGGTTGGCCTGGTCTACGAGGTCCTGGTATTTGTCGATGACCGGTGGCGACGCGAGTAGGTCGTTGATGGGCTGCTCGGCATTCAACCCTGCTGAGCGGGCAAAGCTGCGCAGGGTTTCCTCGTCAGGGAAGATGAGCGCTGTGCAGAACTTATGCCCGGCTCCCACGACGACGGCATGCTCGATCATGCTTTCGATGCCCAGTCGGTTCTCCAGTGGCTGCGGCATCACGTACTTGCCGGTCGAAAGTTTGAATAAGTCTTTTTTGCGATCTGTGATACGGAGAAAGCCCTCGGCTGTAAACTCACCGATGTCGCCGGTGTGGAACCAGCCGTCGTCATTGAGCACTTCACTGGTTTTGTCAGGCGCTTTGTAGTAGCCCTTCATCACGTGCGGTCCCCGGGTGAGGATTTCTCCGTCTTCGGCGATGGCCACCTCCAACCCTGGCAGCGGCTCGCCGACGGTACCCGCCCGGTTGCGCCCTGGGCGGTTGTAGGTGATGACGGGACTTGTCTCGGTAAGGCCGTAGCCCTGGTAAATGGGGATGTCCGCTGCACCGAACACATTCGCCAGCTTGCCATTGAGCGCCGCGCCGCCCGCAATTACGAAGCGCACGCGCCCGCCCAGCGCGGCGCGCCATTTTTTGAAGACCAGTTTGTCTGCCAGCGCCAGCTTGATTGTTTGCAACGGTCCCGGCGTTTCTCCCAGTTCGTACTCGCCCGCGATCCCCAATGCCCATTTACCAATGGCTTTCTGCACTCCGGTCATGTTGTCGATTCGCTCTTCGATGCGGCTATACACCTTTTCAAGCACACGTGGCACCGTGGCGAAGGTCGTCGGGCGTATCTTGGTCAGATCGGCTACCAGATCCTGCGGGGTGGTAAAGTAGACGCTGGTGCCATAGGCCACCGAGCCGTAATGCAGGGCACGAGCGAAGATGTGCGTCAGCGGCAGGAAGGAGATAGCAATCTCCTTGTCTGGCCCTGGCACATAGCCTTTCAGACCGGAGAAGGCGGTCATCGCGTTGTACGAAATATTTTCGTGCGTCAAGAGCACGCCTTTTGGCTGCCCGGTCGTCCCGCTGGTATAGATGATCGTCGCCAGATCATCCGGCTGGATCTGGTCTCGTAATTGCTGAATGGCTTCATCATGATCGATATTTTGCTGCCGTCCACGTTCCTGCACCTCGTCCAGAGACAGCAGGTCAACGCGCTCAGGTAGAGCCGGGACGGAGGTGCCGTCGTCCATCTCGGCTACAATGATGTGCTGCACGCCGGGCGTTTGGGGCAGGATACCGGTGAGTTCGTTCAGCAACTCCAGGTTTGAGACAAAAATCGCCTTCGCCTCCGAGTGCTCCAGGATGAACGTAACTGCTTCGGGGGCGCTGGAGAGATAGATCGGCACGTCCACAATGCCAGCCAGCAAGCAGCCCATGTCGGCGATGCAGAAATAGACATCACTTTCCATAAAGAACGCGACATGGTCGCCCTGCTGCAATCCCAGATCAAGGAGTCCTAATGCCGTTTCTTCGGCCTGTTGCCGGAAGGCATTGAGTGAAAAGGGACGCCAGTCGCCATTCGTCGGCTGGTTCAAGGCCTGTGGGTTGGTGTATTGCGCACAGGCGTCGTACATCAACTCTGGCAGCGTTTTGCCGAGCACAGCCTCGCCCGTGTTAGGTGGGGCAGTATGAATAGTCTGGGTTTTCATCAGCCGTCAGAATGGAGGGTCTAGGCTCAAGAAGTCGAGCCGTCTGGTTTCAGTGTTGAAAGCGCTTCCAGTGGGATTACGAAGAGATCGTGGTAATCGCATCTTTGCCGAGCACACCCTGGAGCACAAACGCGATGGTTGACTCAATAAAGTCATTCCGGTCGATGCGGATGTCGACGCGCTGGACGAGCAGCAACGAGACGGCCCCGTGCAGGGCGGACCAGATGGTGCTGGCTGTAACGCGGGGGTCTTTCATAACGAAAAAGCCCTGGTCCACGCCCTCCGACAGCACTGCTGCAATCACGTCCAGGTTCCGCCGGGCCCGCCGATATTTCTCTGCCGGATAGCGTTCCATGTGCTCCGGGTGCAGCATGAACATGATCTCATAGTACTCCGGGTTGCTCAGCCCAAAATTGACATACTGGCGGCAGATGGCTTGCAACCGCGTCGGTGCGTCGCTGGGATTGCTGGCCTCAGCCTGTTTCAGCGCCCCCAGCAAGTGCTCCATCCCTTCGTCGATAAGCGCATGAAACAGCGCGTCCTTGTTGTCGAAGTAGAGATAGATGCTCGTGGCGCTGTAGTCAATCTCGCGGGCAATCTTGCGCATCGACAAACTTTTATACCCGTCCTGCATGAGCAGGTGGCGCGTCGTATCCAGAATCAGCCGACGCAGGTCGGTATCGGTAGCGGGGTTGGTCTGCATAGCCTTTTTGGTTAACAGTGTTAAGCTAGTGCAAGTTTCATCAGGATGCAAGCCACCGCATGCCACGTAACACCATTTGGATGAGACCATGTTGCCTCCTGAAGCGTGGAGGGGAAAAGGCCGTTACATGAAACAACGGGGTATCTTTAACTGGAACGGAAGCTGGGACGGCTTCGTGATCTATGCTCACGAAAGCGACCTATTCATTAGATACATGCAGTTATGGAAACGAAACGCGACACGCTTTGGAAATATGCGCCGGTCTGGGCGATTCTTTTCGCCAGCGGAGCCACCCTCGCCAAAAGTCTGGGCACCAATTACATCCTCAAGCGCAAGTGGGAATTTGAGTGGTCGGACGTGGCGACAGCGCTGGGCGGTGCAGCCTTTGGTTACCTCTCCTTCCGGTTCCGCTATGGCAACAAAGATGAGTCCAATGTACTCACGCGCTAAGGGCTGAAACGTTGGGCCGGGTTTGGCTTACAAACCGAAAGCCGCCTGCTCGAAGCGCCATGGTGTCGGGGACGTGCGGTGTCGTATTCCCATTTCCCTGAGCAGACCGAGCGCGCATGTTCGACGATCAGGCCTTTCAATCCTGGCCCGCCATCATGGCTGGCGCTTTGCTCTTTGGGGGGCTGTTTACGTTGCTTGCGTTGATGACCGAATTGATCTTTGAGGGAGCCTTCCGCGTGACATCCACGGTCGTGGGTTTTGGGGTGGCAGCGTTTTTCGGTTACATCGGCACCATACTGATTTTGCGGCAGGGTGGGCCTCCGGATGGATCTTGAAAGGTTCGACAATCCGTGAACCGGCAGCAACAAGTCAGGACCTCGCGTCGTTTCTGGAAGCGGTTCCAATAACTGCATTTGTCCAAACGAGGAGTCTGCAATGATAGAAGAAAAATCCGTCGAAATGCTTGATGAGCATGCTGAGCTTTCGGCTTACGAGAAGGCGGGGGCCGAAGACATTGATCCCCGTTGCGTCCCGCAAAACCTGGATGGTCCGCCGCCCGTCGGCGACGAGATTGAATACCCTGATTACGCAGGCCAGGATCATGCCAACTGGAAATTTCTCTTCAACCGGCAGATGGAGTTGTTGCCGGGTCGGGCGGGGGAAGCCTTTTTGCGGGGTGTGAAGTTGCTCAACATGACGCCGGAGAAGATCCCGGCCCTCAGCGAACTCAGCCAGCGGATGGAGGACGCCACTGGCTGGCGTATCGCCCGCATCCCTGGGCTTTTGCACGAGAAAGACTTTTTCAACCTGCTTGCCAATCGGACCTTTCCCTCCACTGATTACATTCGCGGTGAGGATGAACTGGACTACACGCCCGCGCCGGACTGTTTCCACGATATGTTTGGCCACATGCCGATGCTGACGCAGCCGGAGTTCGCGGATTTCTACCAGCTTTTCGGACAGGCTGCCCTCAACGCGAAAGGAGCCGACCGCTCACGCCTCGAACGATTCCACTGGTTCACCGTCGAGTTTGGGCTGATTCGGCAGGCGGCAGGCATGCGTATTTTTGGCGCAGGGATTCTGTCGTCGAAGGAAGAGGTGCAGCACGCGCTGTCCGACGAGGTGACGATCTACCCGTTCGACCCGGCGCAGATCGTGGAGCAGGACTACGACGTGTGGCACCTGCAAGACACGCTCTTTGCGCTTGACTCATTCGAGCAACTTGTTGAAGGCTTCCGCAACTGGACACGTAGCCGGGGCCTGCTCGACTGACGCTAAGTTGGTGTGGTGCAAATCGGCCTCGCTCTTTCGGGATGCGGGGCCTTTTTGTTAACGCTACTCAATACGCTTACTTTCTGAACCATAGTACACGACAAAAAAGGAAAGCTGTCATCCTGAGCAAAGTCGAAGGATCTCCCGCAGGTTAGCACCTTGCTCGGGGAGATGTCTCGACTGCGCTCGACATGACGAGATGTTTTTGTCGTGTACGGTGCTTGCTGACATAAACAATTCCATGAACGAACCCGCACAACAATCCCGCCGTCTCTCCGTTCAGGTCACCGGGCGCGTCCAGGGCGTCGGCTTCCGGCATTTCACACGGACGCAGGCCAACCGTCTGGGACTCAGCGGCTGGGTGCGCAACGAGCGCAACGGCTCCGTCCGGCTCGAAGCGGAGGGGCCAGAGGAAGATTTGCAGACCTTGCTCGAAGCACTACGTCAAGGACCCGCTGCCGCCCGCGTCCGCGATGTCCAGGCGGATTGGGGCGAAGCGAAAGGGGTATTTGGTGGGTTTGAGGTGCGGTTTTGATTAGCCTTGTGGAAGCTTTATTATAGCATTGGAGAAAGCTTAATTGTGCTTGGTGGACGCACGGTATTCCGATGAACAGGCTTGAGTTTTATAAGGATCTCTACTTTGCCGAATTGGAACGGAAAGAAGAGCTACGTACAGCGCTCACGCTGCCCATAGGTATCTTAACAGTATTAGGTGGTGTGATTGCAATTTACCTGCGTGAGATTGGCAGGGCTGAAATGCTTGATGTGTCTATTTCTTTCCTTGGCGTATTTACTTTCTTGTTGATAATGAGCTTTCTTGCCACCGTCAGAAATCTGGTTAAATCCTATCATGTTTACACGTATGACTTTGTGCCTTATGCAACGGATCTGGAGCAGGCGTATCAAGACCTGGTAGTCTACCATGAAACAGTAGAAGAAGCTGAGGCTGATTTTGAATCCTCCGTTTTACAAAGTCTCGTCATAGCCCATCGCAAGAATGCTTTTAATAACGATTCAAAGAGCAGCCACATTCACAATGCCAATCAAACGCTCATTTATTGTCTCGTGTTGGCTCTTATTTGTGCTATTCCTTACTTCCTTCGGACCTTAGATTCCAAAGATGTCGTACAAAGAATCGAGATTGTAAATCCAACCGAGACCGAAAATGTCCTCGACTGACGAAACGAATTCGACGACTGTTGAAACCCGGCCAGTAGAGCAGTCGCGTCCCAAGTTTCCAGAAAATCGCCACGTTAAGGAAGGAGATCAGCCTTCTCGCCCCGATTTTAGAAGGGTTCCTGAACGTCGAACCCTTAGCAAAAATGATAAGGGTAGTACCAATTGCTAAAGGTATCTTGCCTGTCGTACAGCATCAAACTTCGCTCGGGGCCGGGGCGCGGTACATCTGCTCTACGTAGTCGATGACCATGCGGGTGGCGCTGAAGGCGGCGGGGAGCGTCTGCATCGCGTTGCGCATGCGGGCGATCCAGGTGTGCGGCAGGCAGTCGTCGCCCTGGTCGTAGAAGGTCGGCACCACCTGCTGCTCCAGGGTTTCGTAGAG
>DATGCC010000345.1:0-4449 GCA_035312345.1 Rhodothermales bacterium | reverse complement strand
GGATACCCGGCAGGGCGAGTTCCTAGCTATTTCTTCTTCTTATGACGATTCTTGCGGAGCCGCTTCTTCCGCTTGTGTGTGGCAATCTTATGACGTTTGCGTTTACGGCCAGAAGGCATAGACTCGTCCTCTGTTTGAGTGATGCAGTAACGATAGAGTTAAGTAAGGTACCAACCCTCGGATGTTTATGCAACGCTCTGACGAAATAGGGGTTTCATGACACTTTGAAGATCACGCACATTTGCCCCCTGTAGCCATCGTCAACCTCCTATAGCTTTCGCATGTTACCCGAAGAGAGTATCTTAGGCTCGCCCTGACCTTCTGTGTGTGTTCTGTTCCGCCTGACCCGCTCACGTAGTAGCTCTAAATATGTCGTCCCCTACGCTCCACGAAATAAATGGTTACCAGTACATCGACGATGGGCCTCATACCGATCTGCCGCCCATCGTCTGCCTGCATGGGATGTTGGGCGAGGTGAGCAACTGGAAAGACACGGTTCCCTTCCTTGCGCGTCATGCGTACCGGGTGTTGGTGCCGCTGTTGCCCGTCTACGGCCTGCCAATGAAAGAGTCGAATGTGCCGGGGCTGGTAGCGCATGTGCGAGGCTTCCTTGACACCATGGGGCTGGAGCGGGTCATCCTGGCTGGCAACTCCCTGGGGGGCCAACTGGCCATGTTCTACACGCTCGACCATCCTGACCGGGTCGTGGCGCTCGTGTTGTCCGGGTCGTCTGGGATTTATGAAGTCGAGACGGGCACAGCCACCCTGCGGCGCAAGGACCGCGATTTTATCCGCGAGCGCGCTGCCATTACGTTTTACGACCCCGTGCATGTGACGGACGAACTGGTCGATGAGGCGTACAGCATCGTCAACGACCGGGGCGTGGCATTACGGCTCATTCGGCTGGCGCGGTCGGCACAGGCTGAAACGGTGACTGATCAGCTCGCCGACATCACAGTGCCGACCTTGCTCGTCTGGGGACGCAACGATCGTATTACGCCGCCGGATGTCGCCGAAGCGTTTCTAGAGCATCTTCCCAACGCCGAGTTGCACTTCATCGACCGCTGCGGGCACGCCCCAATGATGGAGCGTCCGGCCGCCTTCAACAAGATTCTGCTGGCTTTCCTCCACCAAACCATCGGCTCGGCGGTCTTAGCTCCGACGAATAGCACCTGACTCTTTTTTTGACTCGCACAAGTTTTTAAATTTCATTGACTTGCGCAATCTAATTTCATTGTTCAGCGAACAGTCCACCACTGTACAGTTCTGCGCACACTTCCCTTATAGGCTAGATCTTTTTACTTACTTTGCCCGACAAATTGCTTTTGGCATGGCTCTTGTGAAGCCTATTAATAGCTTCGGGACGCCTCCTACCCTGAAGTTTTATGAAAGTGCATACAGTGCACTGCGGTAGGCCTCCGCACAGCCGGGCGGGCATGTTTGGGTGAGCATGCTCGCCCGGCTTCTTTTTTGACCTTTTTTTGGCATGGCGCGTTGGTATTTTCCAATTCCTTCGCTTTGCCACAAGCCCACATACATATATGTCGTATCCTTTGCCCACCCGCTCTGTGCTGATTATCCTGATCGGGCTTTGCTTGAGTATGGCAGCTTGCGCCCCCTCCCTCTCGCCGCTGTACCGCGACTACGAAGCTCAGACCGATTCTTCTTCGGCGGCACCTATCGATGAACGCATCGAAACAGCCCTCACAGACGCAGGCTGGCACCTGAAATCGGCAGCAGCCCCCAATGCCTTTGCTACCGAAGAACGCAAACTGAGTAGCTGGGGCCTTTACAGCGTCGTGGCCTCGGTAGAAGTGGTGCCCCTGGGTACAGAGTACGTCCGGCTCTACATCCATCCGTACCGTAAATACATAACGGGCGGACGCGGTAAGATTCCCTACTTGAACAAAAGCTTGCAACGCTCTGTGTTGAAGGATCTCACCAGGGCGTTTGAGCAGCAGGGCTTGCAAGCCATTGGCACAGGGGAGAAACGGGATGAAGCCCTCACAGCCCGCTAATGAGGGAACGCTGGCGTAGCGCGGACGTTTATACACATAGCTTCGAAAGAGGCGCTGTTCTTTACAAAATTGGGGATGACACGGATTCGACGGGTGGACTCGCGCAGCAGGCTGCATGTCGAGCCTCTTGGCACGCTCGTATAAACTGCTAAGAACACTGCAACTGCGAACGATTACTCGTACGCGATGGCAGCGTAAAGCTGCTGTCTGTCTCCTGAGTGGCTCGCTTATCGGCGCTCACGAGGCATCGACTTAGATAAGATAGGAGTGGCTGGTTCCGGCTGGACCGGCGCTCCGAAACCCAATCAGCCTTTGCCTGCCCCTAGCCAGCGCTGGTCAGCATAAGGAGTAGGTGAGCTTTGAAAAGACCAGCTATGCATGTAGACGCCTGACTTGTTCGACCATTCGGACCCGGGTTCGACTCCCGGCATCTCCACGTTATGAAACGGCGGGGCATTTCGGTGCCTCGCCGTTTTCTTATTTGTGCAAACTGCGCTACACAGCGACATTTTGAAACGTCCTTAAGGATTCGACTTCTTCTATTGGGGGGCGCGCAAATAGAGTTGGTGAGTGGCTGAATATTGTCTATTTTCGATTAGCAGTATAGTTGGTGCTCACAGAAGGAACAGCTTTATACAGGGTAACATGGCATTGATGCGATTCTATCTCCTTATCATAGGTTTTTGCGTGGCGGGGCAGGTCACCGCACAAGACTTTTCTATGTTCGCAGGTGCCTCACTACCGACGGGTGCGTATGGAAGCACCACCGGCGAACAAGCAGGCCACGCTGAGTTGGGAATCGTGGCTGGTATTGATCTATGGATTCCCGTTGCCCCATCCTTCTCCCCGTCCCTCTCGTGGGTGCTATCCCTTCAGGGGCGTACGCATAGCTTCGGCACAGCGCTTGCCAGCGACCACATCAGTGCCAGTGGGGCCGCCTTCGACGTGGGGCGTGACGCTACGGGGGCCTTACTCACAGGTCCAGGCTACAGGACTACGATCGGTCCAGGCATCACCGTATCGGTTCATGGAAAGGCTGGCCTCATGATGTATAAGCCTCCCAATCTGTCAGCTATCTTTCCGAGCGAAATTCGCACGGCTACAGGTGCGTTCTCGCAGGGATTTGCGTATGAGGCAGGAGCCTCGCTGGGATATGACCGATTTTCCGTAGGACTTCGGTATCTCGGCGCGCAATCTGTCACCGCCGACTATGACAGACTGGTGAACGAAGTGTACGAGCAACCTATTTCGATGATCAGCCTAGTAGCCCGTCTATCGCTCTAGTCCTTCTATGCAATGACAACTCAAATCATTGGGAACCCTTCATCAACCTGCTCCTGGCACATAGCAGACCTGGATAATCACCCTTTCACAAATTGCCCATACCCCTGCAATAAGCGACAGCACGCTAAAGGCCCATTTTTGCGTCTCTTCTGGATATTTGTTGGAGAGCACCACATAGAGTGCAGCAACTCCGAATAGCAAGGTATCAGCTTGGCGAAGAGTTTAATGTGACTGGTATCGCCCACAACCTGGACTTGGGGGACATTCTGTTTGGCTGCCTCTATCTCTTGCCCTACCGCTTCACCTGTTTCTTGGCGCATGGACTCCGACATGTCTGAAACCACGTGTTGCGAAATCAAAGATTCCATGGCATCTACTTGGACCTCCGCTTCCCCTATCTGGGCATTTTCTAAATGATGGATCAGCGATTGAGTCTGCTCCTGCTGCTGTTCTCTGGAGAGAGTCTTGTCTAGCGACGTGGTTATTTTTGTTTGAGTTCATCCAGCATTTGATATGCTGCAACCTGCTCCTCCGGTATCATCATGTAGCTCTGGCCTAGCGTAAAGACCATCAAGACCAGCACGACCCCGAATACAGCAATGCCAGCTTTCTGTAGTGGTGTTCTCATGCGAGCCTCATGACTTGCATGCATAATATACTTTTCGACTCTGTCGTTACTGGTCTGCCATCTAGCGGGGCCACTCTGCATCCACAATCACGTAATTATGCTATTTTCGGCACCTTAAAGAACCGTCCTGCCCATTCCTATGCCTCAGTTTGCGAGCACCCAATGAGTGATGAGTGGGGCTATCGATACTCCGGGTTCTCATAATCGAACCGACAGCCCGCTTCCCACAAAGACCGCTGGTTGCCATGCGGTGGAATGCCACCCGCGTCTTTGAGCATCCGGGCAAGGTGCAACAGGTTCCAGGCGGCAAAGGTGGTGTTGCGCTGCGTGAAGTCGTTGTCGATGCCGACGGGGTTGCCCTCTTCGTCGAGGTCGCCATAGCTGGCACCGGGACCGGCCTCGCCAATCCAGCCAGCATCGGCCTGCGGTGGGATGGTGTAGCCGAGATGCTGGAGGCTATAGAGCACACCCATGCTGACGTGCTTGATGCCATCCTCATTGCCCGTCACGATGCACCCA
>DATGCC010000344.1:0-10977 GCA_035312345.1 Rhodothermales bacterium | reverse complement strand
AGATCGAGCGGTCCTTCATAAACAGATTCGATGCCCGCCTGCATCACCTCCGGCTTGTAGCCCAGCACAATGACGACACGCTGACAACCGGCCCGCTTCAGGCTCCGCAGGGTACGGACAATGAGCGGCGTTCCAGCAACGGGCGTCAATGGTTTGAGCCTCGTGGAGGCATCGACGCCAGCCAGCCGCGAGCCGAAGCCCGCAGCCAGAATGACGCCGGTACGCGGAGAGGTACTGCCGTTTTTTGCTGGACCTGCCATTACCAATCGCTGTTCTCGGAGAGCGAATAGTTCTCCGAAAGGTGCGTCAGCGGCTCTTCGCCCATCAGCACCCGTAGCGTGTTTTTGAGGCGGAAATGCTGAATGAAAATATCGTGCTCCTGCACATGGCCTTCCATCACGTGCGGGCTTTTGAAGTAGAAGGAGAGCCACTCCAGCACGCCCGACTGCCCCGCCCGCTGCGCCAGGTCGAGAAACAGCGCGAGGTCGAGGATGATAGGGGCAGCGAGGATCGAGTCACGGCAGAGAAAATCGACCTTGATCTGCATGCCGTAGCCGAGCCAACCGAAGATGTCAATGTTGTCCCAACCCTCTTTCTCATCGCCGCGCGGCGGGTAGTAGTTGATGCGGATTTTGTGGTAGAGATCCTTGTAAAGATCCGGGTACACGTCCGGCTGAAGGATCGTGTCGAGCACACCTGCCTTCGTCACCTCTTTCGACCGGAAACTGTCGGCGTCGTCGAGCACTTCGCCGTCGCGGTTGCCGAGAATGTTGGTGGAGAACCAGCCCCGGATCCCGAGCATACGGGCTTTTATACCGGGCGCGAGGATGGTCTTCATCAGCGTCTGCCCCGTCTTGAAGTCCTTCCCAGCAATAGCGACGCCATTCGCTTCAGCAAGCTGTTCGAGCGCAGGCGTGTCGGCAGAGAGGTTGGGCGCGCCGTTGGCATATGGGATGCCTTCTTTGATAGCGGCATAGGCGTACAACTGCGAGGGCGAGATCGCCGGATCGTTGTTGCGCAGCCCTTCCTCGAACGCCTCGATGGACTCGTGGCACGCCGCCGGACGCAAATAGACTTCTGTGGAGCCGCACCAGACCATCACGGCCCGCGAAGCACCGGTCTCCTCCATACGCTGCCGGATGTCGTCGCGGAGCGCTTCGGCCAGTTCCATCTTGTTGGCGGCCTTTTTGACGTTCGGTCCATCAAGCCGTTTCACGTACTGCTGATCGAACGCGGCGGTCATCGGCTTGATGGTGCGCAGAAAATCTTCGAGCGGAGCGAGGTCCTCGTTCTTGAGCACACTGGCTCGTTTGGCAGCGTCGAAGGCGTCATCGGCAAACACGTCCCAGCCACCGAAGGCGAGATCGTCGAGCAGAGCCAGATCACAGAAGTCGCGGATGAGCGGGTTGCGATTTTCGGAGCGGCGGCCCAGGCGGATGGTCTGCATCTGCGAGAGCGAACCGAAGGGCTTGCCTTGCCCGTTACGCACCATCTCGACGCCTGCGATGAACGTTGTCGCTACGGCCCCAAGACCTGGTGTCAGCACGAGCAATTTGCCCTCGTGCGGAGCTACATGCGAAGGAATACCCATTGTATCGTATTAAGAAAGTGTTATGCGAAGGGAAACGGCGTAATATAGGTGAAACGCAACAAGAAAATGCGAATTGCCAACGGATTTCCAATCGTCAATGGCCCGTTGTCAATTGCCAATGGTCATCTGCAAAATTAGAAATTGACAATCGACCATTGACCATCAACTATTGACCATTGACAGGGCCAGCCATTCCTGCAAGGCCCGGTTTTGCCGACCCTGCATGTACCGAAGCCACACGAGCGTCGCATTAAGCAACACGAACTCGAAAAGGAAAAAGTAGACCGGGTTGCCTGCCAGACACGCAACGAAGATGGCAAGGGTCCGGTAGTTGGAGCACAGCAGCGACCAGCTTTTGACCGCGTGGAGGTTGAACTGCCGATACGCCTGCCGGATCATGCTCTGGTCATCGGTTTCCTGCAACGCCTGCTCCAGATCTGCCATCAACATCGCGTTGACACCCGCCATGCGAAACTGGACACGGAGGTAGCTGAGCATCATAAAATCGAGCATCCGCCGGGCGAGGCTCCGGCCTTCGGGCAGGCGTTCTTCAAACTCCTTGGGCCGCACGATGCGCGCCGAGGCCTTGTCAAAGACCCAGTAATCATACGCCTGCCGCTGGAACTCGTACGCCGTGGCCTGCGCCACATGGCTGATCCCCGCTGCTACCGACAAGATCCAGACCCAGGACCCCAGCACCTGCGCGGAGGCCAGACTCAGGCTAACATAAATCAGCACGAAGGAGAGGTGATCGCAAAGACCGTCCAGCGCTTTGCCTAACTCGGAGGTCTGGCCGGTGAGCCGGGCCAGTTGCCCATCGCTGCCGTCCATGATGTGCCACGCAATCATCAGCACAAAGCCAAGCACGACCATCGGCCACTGCGCGTAGTGGTAGTAGGCCAGTGCCGCAAGACCGCCGAACACCATGCCCAGCACCGACACGGTGTTGGGCCGCACCCCCCATCGGGCGAAGTACGTCACAAGCACCCGGCTGATCGGGTGGATGAAGTACAGGTTCGTCGCCTCCTCAATCTCCTGCGTCCGCTTGACCTGTTCTGGTTCGGCCTTCATACAATCACTGGGGCATTATGCATCGTGAATAGTGACGAACAGGGCATAGACTGGTACAGCAGCGGAAAGGATGCATCCGTCGTCTTTTTTCACATACGGGCTTTCGATTGCTTCTTGCGAGCCAGGGTCTGCTGCAAGTAATGCATGGTCACAAATAAGCCGAGCGCAACGAAAAGGTAATAACTTAACAAACGCCAAACCAGCAGGGTTGGCGCCACGAGCGCCTCGGGAATCAGCGGCGGGCCGAGGAACAGCACATACAATCCTTCCACGCCACCAGCACCACCCGGCGTGGGCATCGCAAGCGAGCCTAAATTCATCGCGACGGACCGTAAAAAAACGAGCACCTTATCGACGCCGGGATATACACTCCAGATGATAAAAAGCGACAGCAGATACCGGCTGATCCAAGGCAACACCGTCAGCACCGCGCCTTTGACATAAAAACTCGCACGCTGGGTACGCAGCATCCGAGCACCCTGCTGCATATCGCTCATTACATGCATGGCCCGCTCCCGAAACCGTTGCAACCACTTCAGCCCCAAGATCCGCTCCACGAGCCCCGCCAGCAAATGGGGCCGGAAGAGCGTGCTGTAGGCAAAAAACAGGATCCAGGTCATATATCCAACGAAGAAGCCCGTCATGATCCAGTAGCCCACCGTGCCCATCGTCTGCGGAAACACATCCAGATAAATCGAGCACAGCATCAACAACGGCATCGTCAACCCCAGGCTGATCTGGTCCATCAGCATCGAGAAGAGGATGAGCGATGTCGTCTCGCCCAGCGGCAGCTTCCGGTCTTTGGCGATGAAGAAAGCCACGAAGGGGCCACCGCCAATGGTAGAGGGCGTGACATAAGCGAAGAAGTCCCAGGCGACCTGGCTGCGGAGGCTGTCCTTCATGTTGAGCCGCCCTGCCGAGAAATGGTTCAGCCGCCAGCCACCAAAAAAGATACGAGCCCCCACCGTCGCTAGCGCCGCCGCCAACAACCATCCGTTGAGTTCGCGCAGCAGTTGCCGGAAGACCGTCGGGTCGTAGGTGAAATAACCGATCCCGACCAGCACTGCCAGACTGAGCAGCACGGGCCACACCATATTCCCGAAGGAGAGCCGGGATGTTTTATCAGAAAGCTCGGCCTCAAATACAGGCTCGGCAGGGTCGCCAGCCGCATCGAGCAGCGTGTCTTGCTCAGACGAAGTAGACAAATGAACGTCAGTATTGGGGGACATCACAACGGATCAACCCGGAAAATCGGCATTATTTCCCAGAAATGATAAGCCTGGCCCATAGTTCTCGTAGAATTGGCCCGGCTGCTTATCGCGGTGAGCTTACGTGTATTATTGAACGACCACCACCAGAGGTGGTGGATTCTTTGAAAAACAGCGTCCCTAAAAGGGACATCAGGAAAACAGGTCGTAGCCTCCTCGCTCACGCTCGCGTTTGCGCTCCTGCTTCTCCTGATATTTTACATACCGACGTACCAACTCCTCATCCAAACCCACCGTGTTGACAAAATAGCCCCGTGCCCAAAAGTGGTTGCCCCAATACGGCTTCTGCTTCAGACTCGGATAACTCTTGAACAACTTGATAGCCAACTTGCCCTTGAGGAACCCCATGAACTCCGAAATCGAGAGCTTCGGCGGAACCGAGCAGACCAGATGCACATGATCAAGCTGCACGTTGAGTTCGAGAATCTCGACCTCCTTCCACTGGCACAAGACCCGAATATCATGCTCAACCAAGTCCTTGATCGCACCCGTGAGCACGCGGTAGCGATACTTCGGTACCCACACGATATGGTAGTTGCATTGGTAGACAACATGGGTGAGTTTGCGGTATTTGCCTTTGCGCTCGGCCATGCCTGCAAGGTACGGCATAGCCCAACGGACATCACCACCGTCAAAGACGGTGGGTTTCTACGTTAAACTAAAACAGATACGCTGTTATCCCATTTTCGTCCTTCATCATTAGCCCTGGTGCTATGTACTCCTATGAACATATCAAGTGCAGTTGCTCTCCAAAAACGCAACTATATCTGCAAGATGTTTGCCTGTTTCGGATTGCTTCTAAGTGACGTCGCTATGGCCTCCGCTCAACCTTACGATTTGAAACCGGAGAACTGGTTTCCGCTAGATCTAGGTAGCTACTGGCATTATAAATACGAAGATGGCTTTGGGTTTTCAGACACTGTAGTCATCCATGCCGAAAAAGATACGCTGGTTGATGGGCATCGATGGGTACAGCAAAAAAGAGTCTATTGTGCTGGCCCTACCTGTTTTGGTGAGAGTAAGATATGGTATCGTTTTACTGAGGATCATTATCTGCTGCAAAGTCCTACCCTCCGCTATTTTGCTGCACCAGACACGGTATTAGCTACACAGCCCCAGTCTATTTTTGCTGCTAGTACACCTGAAGACACCCTTCAGACATGGCGCTTTGAAGAATCCGTACTCGTAACCATTGAAGAGAATGCCCAGGGAAACCGCGCTGATTCTACGGACTTTCTGCTCCTTGCACGAGCCAACTATTTGTTTACAGGAAGTTTCATCTATAAGATCGGTCTTGCAAATTCTCTCGTTGGTGCAGTCGTTGGGGGCTTGCGTTATGGGGACACTTCACTCATTACCAGCGTGGCGTTGCCCGTAGAAGCACCTGTAAACCGCTCTAGCACACCACTAACCGTAGATGTTTTCCCTAACCCGGCCCGCGAAATGCCAACGATCCACCTACACGCTTCTGAGCAGGGATTTTATCAGATTGCCATCTACAATGTGCTGGGCCAGCGCGTTTTCGAGGAAGAGCAGCGGCTAATCCCACAGGCATGGTGGCAACCAAAGTGGCAAACGGCCCGTTCACCCGACGGCGTCTATTTTATCCAGATCAAGCGCGACGGCCTGCTTCAAACGTCCAAGTCTTTCATCCTCACCAGATAGAAGCAAAGCCCCTGCCGATAGCCACGGAGCGCTATCGACAGAGGCTTCCTCCCTCTCCCAAGAATTAAAGTATGGGGGTGTGGGAGGTTGGGTGTTTGGGTGTTTGGGCGGTAAATGGCTTTGCCTACTCCCAAACGTCCATCCTCCCAACCTCTCAAACCCGGTTACCGGCTCAGCCAATACGTGAATTTCAGCACGAAGATGTTGTCCGGTTGCTCGTCGAACAGCAATTGGCGCGAGCGGCTGAACTGAAACTCGCCGCTGTCCTCGAAGTGCGAGCGCGTCTGCGTCCAGACGAGGAAGAGCGTAGAGCCAGGGCGGAACTCCCACCGGAGCACCGCTGTGCCACGCAGCGATTTGAAGTTGAAGTCCGGGTTGTCGAAGGACAGCGTCGTCGCCGCCTCATCGCCATCGGGATCGACCACGTAGGTCAGGCCAGCGTCGTCGTTGGTGGTTTCTTCGATAGTCGAGCCGTTCGCCTCGCCAAAGACGTTGAAGTCGTAGCTCTTGGGCCGCGCCAGTTCTTTGAAGCGGTCATAGTTGCCTGCCGAAATCAGCGGCTGCGCGAAGAGTTGGAGGCTCAACTGCGGCGTGAACGTCCAGTTCAGCCGCACGCTTGACGAGACGGTGACCTGATCCAACTCCCCGAAGACATAGCGCTGCCCGAATGTCTCCGTTGCCGTCGGATCGTCGAACGCACCGATCCATTGGGCCTTCGATTTATTCCAGCTTACCCCTGGACTCACCGAGAGCGACACATTGGCAGCAGGCTTCCACTCTACCTCAAAATCCAGTCCCACGTTGTCGCCTGAGGCTGTCTGGTAGGTAAAGCCTTCCAGTTCAAACACCCACGGCTTGCGGCTGTCGGTCTCGGCTCCCCCAAAGAACTCGACGCCCGGTGGGTTCAGCGTCAGCGGACCACCACGCGTGCGGCTATTGCTAACGGTTTCCGGATTGACGGCACCGCCCCAATAGATGCTGTAGTAGTTCTGGAACTGCCAGAAATTATTCATAAAGAGGCCCGTCCACGTCGTGTTGCCATCAAAGTCAAGGCTGCGGAAAAGGGCGGCGTTGAGGTTGATGCGGCGGTAAAACGAGCGCGGCTCGGTCCAGCGGCGGCTGATGACAGCGTGCGCATTGATGACGTTGGTGCGAAACTGGAAGCCGGTATCGTTGGCATCGAATCCAGGCGAGACAAAGCCAATGGCGGCATTCGTGGTCCAGTTGCCGCTTTGTTTGTTGAGCATCACACGGCCCGAGAGTCCAGTGAGCGAGGTCGCTGTGCTATCCAGCGTGAGCGCTTTTGAATCAGGCCGCTGGAAATAGTGATTTGAGTTTTGCTGCACATCGAGGATGCGTTGTTGCGTGCCGCGCACATGCGTGCCGCCCATCCAGCCTGTCACGACCCACACTTTCTCTTGATCAAGAAACGTCCAGCCATCTACACCAAAGCCATACGCCTCGCTGTTGATTTCGTCGCGGAGGCGGTCTTCGCTGAACCGGCGCAGGGCTGTGGTAGACATAAAGCCCAGCGCCTGACGTCCGTCCTGAAACTCGCGCTGCGCCCGCACGATGCCATAGTAAGCCATCGGCTCCACCTCGGCGCTGAACCGCTTGCCATCCAGCGACAGTTCAGCCGTCGCCCGCTCGGTCAGGGCCTGCACTGTGCCCACGTTCCAGTTGCCCCCCACCTTGCCCGTCAGCTTCGCCGCGCCGAGGATGCGCGTGCCGTCGGGGCGGTCGGCGTAGTCATAATCATCTGGCAAGCTGCCCTGCGGGGCGCGGCCTATGCGGCGGCTGTAGAAAAAGTTCGGGTTGCCCCAGTTGAAGCCCCAGTTGTTGTTCGACCCGCCGTAACCAAAATTGAAGATCGACTCACCCTCGATAAAAAAGGCGCGCTTCTCTGGAAAAAACGTCTCGCGGTCGCTCAGGTTAACCACCGCCGGATCCACCTCCACCTGTCCGAAATCCGGGTTGACGGTGCCATTGAGCGTCAGATTGCTGGTAAGCCCCACCTTGAAATCCGCGCCTACATCCGGCGTGTAGGTCGAGCCATCGTTAAACGGGTCACCGTCTTCGGCCTGGGTAAACGCAGCCTGCGTGGTGAGGTACGGCGTCACTTCCAGTTGGCGCGGCGGCTTGATGGCTTTGATGCCTTCGAGATCGATGAAGCGCGAGACAAAACCGCTTTCGCTACGGGGTGTGTAGACGAGATACTGCTGCTCGTTTTTACGGGCGATATCGCGGCGAAAGTTGATGCCCCAGGTATAGACCTCCTCCTCATGAAACCGCAGTTGCGAATAGGGAATCTTCATCTCGGCGGTCCAGCCTTCGTCGTCGATTTTCACCTTACCCAGCCAGACGCCGTCCCACGAGCTATCGTCCCAATCGTCGTTGTAGAGCACGCCATCCATCAGCGTCCCGGCCGCGTTGATGGCAAAGTAAAAGCCCGTTCGGCGATCCAGGTACGGATCGATGAAAAAGCCAAAGGCATCGGCGTTGAGATCGGCGTCGCGGCGTCCCAGCCGGGCCAAGATGGAATCGGGCGAAGCGTCGTACATACGCGCTCCGATGTAAAGCGCCTCGTTGTCGTAGAGGACGCGGACAGCGGTACGCTCCGTCGGGGCGGCACCTTCCACTGGCTCGCGCTGCTTGAACCCATCAATGACAGGAGCCTCTTGCCACATGGCTTCGTCGAGCCGTCCATCGACCGAGATGTCTTGCGTACGGCGAATGGTTTGCACACGGCGGCGCGGCGGGGCCTCTTCTTCCTCGCCTTCAACGGTAGATTCTACATCGGTCTTGCTCACCGCCTGCAAGCGCTGTGCAGTGGCATTCGCGTCCGTGAGGCAGAACAGAACGAGGAAGAGCAAGAGATACTGTATACGTGGCGTCATGTGGCCTGGGCTTCGTATGAGTGGCTTTTTCGGCGAAAACATCAGGGGTGGCTGATCATTTCGCGTCCGCTAGTATTCTAGCATGCCAGGCTCTACGCTAATTTTTTAGCATAGATGCACACGGCTCCACTTTTTTTGCCTTTTTATTGGAGAGATGCTTTTTGCAGCTTGGGCTCTGATGAGACACCGCGCATACACAAACCGTTTACATGCTAGCAGAAAGGTGCTTTTAATGCCTCCGTTGACGAGCCTGCTCATGGAAAGATGCGGGATGCCTTGTTAAGGCTTCGTTTATTCTTCCGTCTTGCTACCATTCCGTAAACCCTGATCGTTGCAGCCCGATTTGAGGTTTTGGCTCGAACGAAGGAGGCCGTTTCTGGTCTAAACAAGCGTCCTTTGCCTTCCTGCTAGCTCTATATCCGCTTCTATGCAACCCTGCACCATTCTCATCACTGGCGCTACTGGCTATATCGGTGGGCGGCTGGTGCCCTGCCTGCTTGATGAAGGCCACACCGTCCGCTGCTTCGTACGCGATCCCCGACGGCTGGCAACGCGCTCGTGGTCCGATCAGGTCGAAGTAATGCAGAGCGATGTGCTGAAACCGGAGACGCTGCCTGATGCACTGGAAGGGGTCGATGTGGCCTACTACCTCATCCATTCCCTCAGCGCGGGCGAAGACGAATTTGCCGAGCGCGACCGACAGGCTGCTGACAACTTTGCCCAGGCCGCTGCCGAAGCAGGCGTGCAGCGTATCATCTACCTGGGTGGTATCGAGCCAAAGAGCGAGAACCTGTCCAAACACATGGCGAGTCGGCTCGAAACGGGCAAGCATCTGCGGGCCGGGTCGGTGCCGGTGACGGAGTTTCGGGCCGCGGTGATCGTTGGGTCGGGCAGTCTGTCATTCGAGTTGATCCGCTACCTGACGGAACGGCTGCCCGTGCTGATCACGCCGCAATGGGTCCGCACGCCAACCCAGCCCATCGCCATCCGCAACGTGCTACAATACCTGACGCAGGCGCTCCGCGTGCCGGAAAGCACAGGCCAGATTATCGAGATCGGCGGCGAAGATGTGCTGACGTATGAAGACATGTTTCGCATCTACGCACAGGTGCGTGGCCTAAATCGGATCCTCATCGACGTGCCCGTGCTGACGCCGCGCCTGTCGTCACATTGGGTTGGCCTCGTCACCCCCATCAACAACCGCATCGCCCGCCCCCTCATTGAGGGGCTGGACAACGAAGTGACCGTCCACGACGACACCGCCCAGCAGCTTTTCGACATCGACCTGCTCTCCTACGAAGCCTCCGTGCGCCTCGCCCTCCACCGCTTCACAAACGACGACGTAGAAACAACCTGGAGCAGCGCCTTTTCGTCCAGCATCAGCGATGTGGAAATGGTGACCGAGTTGGAAGAAGAAGAGGGCATGATTCAGGAGCGGTTACAGATCAAGGTCCAGGCCACGCCGTCGTCGGTCTTCACCATGCTCAAGCGCATCGGTGGCGATACGGGCTGGCTCTACGCAAATCCGCTCTGGCGCATCCGGGGCCTCATCGATATGTTCTTTGGCGGCATCGGCCTGCGCCGCACCCGCCGTAGCTACTCGAACGTGCGTGTGGGAGACGCCATCGACTTCTGGCGCGTGGAGGCTATCGAACCGGACCGGCTGCTGCGCCTGCGGGCCGAGATGCGGGTGCCGGGCAAGGCGTGGCTCCAGTATGAACTCGCGCCGGTAGAAGATGAACCAGATCACACCGTTATCACCCAGACGGCTTTTTACGAGCCCAAAGGGTTGATCGGATTTCTCTACTGGTGGCTCTTTTATATTCCGCACCGCTTTATCTTCCCTGGCATGCTGCGCGAGTTGGGCCGTCGCGCCGAAGCGCACGAAGTCGCCCTTTCTGCTGAAACCATTTCTTCTTGAATGCGAATTGTTAGAATCCATCTCAACATTAATCTGTCATTGCGAGCGCAGCGACGCAATCTCGTACGGGAGCTGTTTTATTTACGAGATTGCCGCGCTCCCTTTGGTCGCTCGCAATGACAGGATTTGGGTTTTGAGATCGCTTCTTAACCAACCGCTTTTTCATTGCATTCAAGCCAATGCCTTTTTCTTGTCCTTTGAGATGGTCCCTTTTGCTTCTCGCCACTGTGGTCTTGTGGACGGGATGTGAGCAAGTCGAAGAAATCCGCGACATCGTGTCGCGGCGGACGCCGCATGAATCGTACATGGCCTCGCTGGAAAACGCCGGGCTGCAAAGCACGGCGCTCGGTACCGCCTGGGTCGAGGCCAGCGTGGATGTGCTGGATGCTGCCGCGCCTGTCACACTGCCCTTCCGTGAGATCCGCTACCTCGACCCCGCCCAGCCTGCCGCCATTGGCTTTCGCTTCGACCTGGAGCGCGGGCAGCAACTGCTGGTCAATGTAGCAACGCCGCTAGAAGACTCGGCGCGGGTGTTCATCGATCTGTTTGAAGCCCCGCTCGACT
>DATGCC010000343.1:0-4258 GCA_035312345.1 Rhodothermales bacterium | reverse complement strand
CTGGAATTGGCGGAACAGGCGGTGGCTACACGCCGCCGCACGGAAACCCTCGAAACCCTTGCGATGGCACAGGCTGCCATGGGCCAATTTGACGAGGCCCAGTCGACCCAGCAAACTGTCATTGGTCAGGCACAGGCAACCAACCACGCTGCTTATCTGGATCACCTCCGCACCAATCTCCGCCGCTACGAACAGCGCCAGCCAAGCCGGACGCCCTGGCCCGCCTTCATGTATGAGATGTAAAGGAATACAAAATAGGGGCACCTCTTTTCAGAGAAGTGCCCCTATTGTTTCGAGATGAGGTAAAAAAACTACTTGACTAACAGCACCTGCTGGGTCGTGAGGAACGTGTTGCCTACAGCCCGTAGGAAGTAGGTGCCACTGGAGAAATTGTCGGCTTTGAAGCGGAAGGTCCGAATCTGGTTGGCTTCCACAAGGCCGTTATGTAACTCGGCGACGCGGCGACCCAGCATGTCATAGACAGCCAGTTCGACGTGTTGCGTCTCCTTCACCGTTAGCGTAAAGGTCGTGGCATCATTGAACGGGTTGGGATATGCTGAGGTCGAGAAGAAGTCGCCCGGCACCTCAATTAGCGCCTCCACTTCGGCACTGTAGAGAGAGGATCCATCCGGCCCCACCTGCTTCAGCCGGAAGACGTGGCGTCCGGGTTGCAACGCTTCGACAGGAAAGGCGAAGGCGTCCTCGGCTCCACCATCCACGCGACCAATGGCTTCGAATACGCCGGTGGTGCGGTGCTCCACGTCGAAGCTGGTTCCTACCGGGCTGCCGACCACGTTCCACTTCAACTGGACCGCCTGCGCACTATCGACGACGGCGCTAAAGGCAGCCAGCCGGGCCGGGCCATCGGCCCGCGCCTGTACCTGCTGGCCGAAAATGCCAGCCCCATTGCTGAAAGCAACATCGTCATCGTTGCCGGACCAGATTACCAGGAAGCTGTTGTCCGATGCAACAACCGCCGGATGAGCGGCGGCAAAGCGGCTGTCACCATCCTCAGCGCCCATATCACTGATGCGGAAACCGCCAGCGGCATTGGCATCCCCCGTAATGCGACGGGCGAAGATTTCGTGCTCACCATCGACGAGGGCACCCGCATTATGATCGCCCCTCCAGACGACGAGGAAACCGTCCTCCGCAGCAGCGACCGCGGGATAGGCCGCAGCAAACCGGGGATTCCGAGCCTCCCCCATGTCGCTCACGCGGAAGTCGTTGGCTCCAATCGCCTTCCCCGAATCGCCCTGGAGACGTTGGGCAAAAATCTCGTACTCGTTGTCGAGCAGGCCGCTGGCATCATCATCACCGAGCCATGCCACCAGATATTCGTCAGCGGCCCGGTTGTAGGCGATGGATGGGCGGTGGGCTCCAAAGTCGATAGCCGAAGCTTCGCTGCCCATATCACTGACAGGGAAATCGTTGGTGCCTACTTCTTCACCCGTAGCCTTAAGACGCTGGCCGAAGATTTCGAAGGCGTTATCCACGTTGAAGCCGCTGTCATCATCGCCTTCCCAGACGACGAGGTATTCTTCAGCCTTGGCATTGTAGGTCACGGCTGGCCGCGAGGCATCGAAGGCAGCTCCTTTGTCGACCTCGCCCATGTCGCTGATGCGAAAGCCGGGCGTGCCGACGGCGTTGCCCGTAGCGGCGAGGCGCTGGCCAAAGATTTCAGCCGCACGAGGCCCTTCTTCGCCCTGCCAGACGATCAGGTATTCCTGCTGATCGGGGTTGAAGGCAAGAGCCGGACGCAACGCAGGCGCACGGGCAATCAGGAAGTCATTGCTGCCTGCTTCTTCGCCCGTTGCTTTGAGACGCTGACCGTAGACGGCAAAGGCCCCATCAACATCATCACCCGACCAGACGACGAGGTACTCGGCTGCTCGGTCATTGTAGACGACGGCAGGAGCCAGCGCATCAAACACAGGCGCATCGGTAGCCCCCATGTCGCTGATGCGAAAGACCTTGCCGAGACGTTCGCCCGTCGCCTTGAGGCGTTGACCATAGATTTCAAAGGCCCCATCGACGTCTTCGTCGCCAGACCAGACAGTGAGAAATTCGCCCAGGTCGCTGTTGTAGGCCACAGCAGGATTCAGGGCATTGGAAGTGGCTCGGCCATCGACAACGGGGGTAATCCGAAAGTCATTGGTGCCGACTTCAGCGAGCCGTGCAGCGACCTGTCCGGTGGCGCTTGCCGGAAGCAATGCCATCAGCAACAGGCCGATCATCAATAGGTTGGATAGAATCTTCATAGCATGTCGGTTCTCTGGAGGTGAACAGGAATCCCTGCGCGTTGGAGCAGGGACGCTTATTTCTCCAGGACCAACGCTTCCAGGGCCTCTAGCCGTTGCAGCAATTCGGCGTTCTGCTGCTCCAAGGTGGTAATGCACTCGGCCTGTGCCTGCCCATTTACATAGAGGGCCTGTATTGCGGCAAAAGCCACACCGTTGGCGTCCAACGGCGCGATGTGCTCCCCATCGGCACCGAGGCTAAAGGCGGCGTAGAAGTCCTGCGCCATCGGACCCATGTGGCGGAAAGCTGGGTCGTCCGACTTGTAGTTCCACGTTGTGATTGGCATCGCAACTACGCGGCCCAGCACGCCCTGGGCATCAACCGCCGCGAAGTTTTCCTTGAGCAGACGGCTTGATGCTTCTGTGAGCAATCCGCCAATTTCCAGGTTGCCGTTGTTATCGAGCACGAGGATGTCTCCGGCGTCATTATTTGCCACATGGAGCCGCCCCAGCGGTGCTTTTGTACCAAAGCCAATGGCCCCATCTTTCGCCACGAAGACGCTATTCTCGGGCGCGCCTTCCTGGATACGCAGGGATTGCAACTGGCTCAGGTTGCTGCCTGTGACGCCAATGTTTACACCATCTACGCCAGAGGCATTGCTCACCTTACTCTTCGAGCAATCATCAAAGTCGCAAGGACGGGATGGGTCGTCAGTAGATACCCCAGGAGCTTCAGGGGTTGGGGTACCTTGCGAGGCACGCTGGGCAGCGGTGCGACCGTTATTCTCCTGTGCCAGGGCAGGCTGCGCCATCAACAAGACGAAGCAGGAAAGGGCGAACAGCATGCGAGCAAGTGCACGGAAGGGTGATGCCGTGTTTCGATGGGTCTTCATAGGTCTTTTACCTCCTCAGGGTGATCGCAATGAATCTGGTAATAGATGCCGCCAGGAAAAAACAGGGATTACGCTTTGCGAGGCGCACTGTCAGGTAAGGCATAAAAAGGCGGAATGGCTTTGGGGCAAGATAGGGACCTGCCCATGAATCAGCAACCGGTGGCAAGAGATCAGGCGATCCGATACTCCAGTTGTGTGTTGTGGTAAACGCTGCGTTTGAAACAGCGTGCCGAGGAGCCGCCTCAGCTTAAGCCCAGACGACTCCTCGCTTGGGGTTTGCTATTTGAGTAAAAGCATGGTTTGTGTGAAACTACCTGCGGGCGTATTAAGCCGATACACATACATTCCGCTGGGCAAGTCAACCGCCTCGAACGTCACGGTATGCATACCTGCTGTTACCGAGCCATCTACCAGCCGCTGTACCTCACGGCCCAACATATCGTACACCACGAGCGTAACTGCTGCGTTTTCTGGCAGACCAAAGCGAATCGTCGTAACCGGGTTAAACGGGTTGGGGTAATTTGCTTCGAGCAGGAAGACCTCGGGCACCGCCGTAGCGAGCACGTTGCTGGAGGATGGATCGGTATCGGTATCGGCTTTTCCTGTGAGATCCTTTACCCCTGACTGGATATTTCCTCCATCGGGTTTGCCGTCTTCGGGCGTCTCCCAGATCGGCCCCTCTGCCAATGGTGCACTGGTCGAGGCGGTCACACCAGGACCGGGATGCGTCAGGCTGCCATCTTTATCAACGCTGATCTCTTCGGCGCAGATCAGGCCGGTGAAGTTCACCTCGCTATTAAGTTGCACGGCATCTTCGGGCGCGATGATCTGGGCCAGAATGAGGCTCCGGTCATCAACCGTGACCTTGTCCATCGCGTTGAGGCGCACGTAGCGGCTGTCGCTGGCACCCAGCGGCGCAACACTCATGACCACATCCTTGCCGATATCCAGCTTGCCTGTCACATTGACGGAAACCGGGCCTGTTGGGAGGTCTACGTTCAGGAAAGACTCCTTCATCACATCGAACCTGGTGAAGAAGTAATCGCCCGTCGTGAGTTCGAGCGTGGCTCCGACCCCGACTACCACGTCCCCGTAGGAGCCGGGCGCCAGCGCTACCGTCGTCCC
>DATGCC010000342.1:0-10177 GCA_035312345.1 Rhodothermales bacterium | reverse complement strand
AAATGAAGGGAAAGTAAAGGACAAGAAAAGTGGCGTTAAACGATGAAAAACGCCTTTTTGCAATGCATTACCTGTCACTTCTTTTTCCTTGTTTTGCTCTTTTCTGTTACCCGTTGTTACTCGCCCTATTGAACGCTTCGTTTTCGGGTCACAAGATAGCACCTTGACACGATGAGCGTAAAGCTAAAAAAGAAGAAACTGGCCGGTGGTCGCCAGTCCCTGTATCTCGACATCTACCGCGAGGGGCAGTGCTCCTCTGACGTCCTAGGCCTCTACCTCGGCAAGGACTGCTCTACCAACAAGGAGAGGATGTGCCTGGCCGAGGGCACACGTGCCAGGAAGGAACAGGAAATCCAGAGCCAACCTCACAGCTTCGCATCCCGATTCAAGCAGGACATGGGTATTGTGGCCTACTTCGAGCAACATACGCAGTCGAAGCGTGATAGTGTCACGGCATGGCGCAATACGCTAAACCACCTGTGGGAGTTCACTGTCGGCAAGTTACGGCTCGCGGCAGTGGATGAATGGTGGCTCGAAACATCCAAATTGAGTTCCGGCAGCAGAAGACTAAGGGCATGCAATACTCCCCCTTCTCGAAGTAGCGAGGGTGCTCCTCGGTGACCAAGGCAAACCGGGCGTGTGTGTCTTTATCCTGCCCAAAGCCCTCACCACTACCGAGACGGTGCTCTGGGCCTGAAGAAGCGAAGGGAATGACCAAGCACAATGTTGTAGTGCAGTCACAAGTCGCACCACGTGTTATGCATATATGACCGATGCGTGATCAATTCGTGATGCTTTCCGCTTTCGGATGAAGCACCTTATGAGGGTTGTAACCTTCATCAACTTAAGCAGGAGGGTCTTATGCGGATAAACTACGTATTCATCGCTCTGCTGGTCTTTGCCATCCTAGGTGGCTGCCAGGAGGCCATCGTGAGCACGGCCACTGTAGACAGCGATCAGGCATCAAGCCTGGCGCAGGCTGCAAAGAAAGGAGCCCAGCTGGGAGGAATGATCTGGGCCGATGGGGAAGTGTTCGAGACCGTGGGCACGCCGACTTCTTTCGAGGAAGGACAGGGCAATTTCGACAGACTCTTTCAGGGCACCTTTAAAGACGGAATTGGTGCGATTTCCGAATCTAAGCCGGGAGACCAAGACTACAATGGGGGGCGCTGGGAGGTGTGGCAACTCAAGGACGGTGTGACGACGAACTACACGAATGCGGATAGCGTTGAGGATCTGAACCTTGACGATTTTGAAGTAGAGGGTACTTACTTTGAATGTCCCCTTCGGCCGCGGCGTGGAAAAGGACACAGATAGATCAGTCAATGCGGGTTGCTATTGCTCAGCAGAAGCACAGCGAGGAGAGGCCTTTCACGGGGTCTCTCCTCGTTTGTAGTACAAAAAAGTTATTCGCTCTTAAGAAATCGCCCACGCCACCAATATTCTTGGTGCATTCCCCACCCAAAAACGTCGGCCGCGCCCTATAGATAGAACCTCGTGGTTCCCAGGCAGACACCCCCCATCGATGAAAAACACCCTTTTCGCCTGCTTTCGGGTTTCCAGTGATGGGGACACGTACATGCAACTAGCAAGAGCGCTTAAAAGGGAAAAGCAAATTTACCCCGATGAAGTAAGGCACCTCATCAAGAAGCTCGGCGGAGCGCTTGCACGTGTGCAGTATGTAGACAAAAGGCGTAAAATCCCGCGCAGCAGCTTCTCTGCTTTGGAGGTGGAAACATGCTTAAACACGTTGCGGGCGATTCTTTTGGCCCTGGAGATCCTCAATAGGTCGCGCGAGAGAGAGAAAATGTCTGCGGCCCTTCGAGAGCAAGCAGGGTATAAGTTGTGCTACGCCATCAGCCAGCTTTGACGGAGAAAGAGCTTAAAGCCTGCAGGAACTACGGGTCTTCGAGATTACGCGGGAATTGTTCTTTACCGTCGTCAATCTGTGACAGCAGTTTAATTACATGCGCTTCCCAACCTGCACAAGCGGAGGAGCTAGGAACATAGTGCGCAGGCCCGTTGCCAGTATGAGACTGCCACGTTTTCCTTGAAATAGGACATTTTGAATAGTGAAGGTTGAGTTAGCGTAGGCCGACTGTTAAAAAAGCGGCAGATAGAATATGAGGTGGATAGACGCAAAGTTAACGTTGTGCTTGGCTTTGTGTTTGTGACAGCGAGTGATTATCGTGCAAGAGCATCTCGTCTTGATGTCATGCAGTGCTTCAGAGGTGTAGGGTTATCAATCATATTTTATGGAGGGGAGGAGCCATGCAATTCGATCTCGTGTTTGAAGGCGGTGGTGCAAAAGGAATGGTTTTCGTCGGAGCTATGCAGGCGTTTGAGGCAGTGGGGCACGACTACGACCGGCTGCTGGGCACCTCGGCAGGAGCCATCACGGCCACGCTACTGGCAGCGGGCTACACCAGCGACGAAATGTTGGAGGCGATGGACGAACGCGAGAACGACAAGCCGGTGTTCGTCGGCTTCATGGGCGTGCCGGGGCCCTTTCAGCGCGACTACATCCGCGCCAGTGCCACCGCCGATTTCCTCCGCCGGGTGGATATCCCGTTTGTGCCGGAGTGGCTAGAGCGCAGAGCCGATGAGAAAATTATAGACGCGCTGCTGAAGATTGTGCAATACCGGCATGTCTTTTCCTTTGTGGAACAGGGCGGCTGGTTTGCGGCAGGGAGATTCGAGAAATGGATGCGTGACAAGCTCAATGCCGGTACTTTCAACGGCCAGCCGCGTCGCTTCGGGAATATGACGCTGGCAACTTTTTTCGAGGCTACTGATGTCGAACTTAGCCTCGTCGCCTCGGATACGTCGGCGCAGCAGATCCTCGTGCTGAACCACCGCACCGCGCCGGATTGTCCCGTCGTGTCCGCGGTGCGGATGTCGATGAGCATCCCGCTGGTCTGGCAGGAAGTAGAGTGGCAGGCCGACTGGGGCACGTACCGGGGCGAAGACCTTGACGGGCACATGATCGTGGATGGCGGCATGCTCTCCAACTTTCCCATCGAACTCTTTGTCTCGGCCCAGCCGCACGTCACCGCGGTGATGGGTGAGAAACAGAGCGAGCGTATTATTGGGCTGATGATCGACGAAAAGCTGCCAGTGGCAGGCGCTCCGGTGGTGGAGACGACGAACGGTGGTATCGAATGGGGCAAGCTACGCACGGTGCAGCGCATGCTCCGCCTCATCGACACGATGACCTCGGCGCACGACAAACAGGTGATCGAAGCCTTCGAGTCGCTCGTAGTGCGTTTACCGGCAAAGGGGTATGGCACCACCGAGTTTGACATGGACGAAGCCCGCCGGGTGGCGCTGGTAGCCGCGGGCCGCACCGCCATGGAGCAACACCTCGCCACGCGGCCCGACACGCAACCGGTGCGCGGGTTGCATGATCTTGAACTCGAACCTGCGGCCCTGCCCGACGTGGAGGAAGGCCGGGGCACCGCCGACCGGATTGCCAGCCGCATCTTGCAATAGAATGGGTAAGGGGTTGCGTAACGGCCATATATTATTTGTAGCAGCAGAGGCCATCGCAAACCATACCGCCTTAAAAAAGCAAAACCCCTGCACTTTACAGAGCGCAGAGGTCTCGCTTTCTTTGGGTGTTCCCCAACCCAAGCTAGGTACAGTATCGTGCTGGTGTTCCTTTTCTTAAATAGCAAAGCACTAAAAAAGAAACGGCATCGAGGGTTCTGTAAAAAAACCATGACGATAGCATACTTTGAGAAATACTTGTTGTAACAAATAGTGGGATGATGTACACTTACCTAGCAGCCCATGCTATGGGTAGCTCTATCTTGCGACGTTTCAACCCTTATCCCATAATACGGAGGATATCTGCTATGAAAATCATCCCTTCTTTGTTGTCGACCTTTTTGCTAGTGGTCGTTCTTGCTGGTTTTGCGCCGACCGAACGCCAGGCTGCATCCTGGTCTGTTGACAAGGTTCATTCGAACGTCGGCTTTAAAGTGAAGCACCTCGGCATTTCAAATGTGCGAGGCGATTTTGAGGATTATGAAGCCACGCTCAACTTTGATCCCGAAGACCTGGGCACGCTGGAAACGAATGTCACCGTGCAGATCGCCAGCATCGATACCGAGAACGACCGCCGTGACAACCATCTACGCTCGGCGGATTTCTTCGATGCCGAAAACCATCCGACGATGACGTTCGTGAGCAAGGAGGTGCGCAACATTGACGGCAACGAGTTTGAAATCGTCGGCGACCTCACGATTCGCGGTACGACCAAAGAGGTCGTGCTGGATGCAGCGTTCCTCGGCACCGCTGTCATGGGTGACAAAGAACGGTCTGCCTTTGAGGCCAGCACCACCATCAACCGTATGGACTATGGCCTTGCATGGAACAACCTGACTGAGGCAGGCGGCTTCGTCGTCGGGCACGATGTCGATATTATCATCGAACTCGAAGCAATCAAGAACTAGCCTGGTTGCTGTTTTTGCCTCAAACCGGTGCGTTGCGACAGGCGGCGCACCGGTTTTTTGTATCTTGCCGCTGCCATCATACTTTCCACGATTGCTTCCTTCACAGCATGACCGCTTACCGGGACTGGGCCAATGACGACAACGCTGCTCTACTGACCGACCTTTATCAACTCACGATGCTGCAGGCCTATTTCGCCGAGGGGATGGAGGAGACGGCGGTGTTCGATCTGTTCATACGGCGGCTGCGCGAACGCAACTACCTCGTCGCCTGTGGCCTCGACACGGTGCTGCACTATTTGGAGACCCTGCATTTCTCCCCGGCTGCTCTCGATTATCTGGAGAGCCTGGGCCTATTCAAACCGGATTTTCTCCACTATCTGGCCGATTTTCGCTTCGCGGGTGATGTGTATGCAATGCCGGAAGGGACACCTGTTTTTCCCAACGAGCCGCTGCTCGAAGTTGTTGCTCCCATCGGGCAGGCGCAGCTTGTCGAGACCTTTTTGCTGAACCAGATTACGTTCCAGACGAACATCGCAACGAAGGCGCATCGGGTGGTGCAGGCTGCGCAGGGGTGCACCATTGCGGATTTTGGAATGCGCCGGATGCACGCGGCCGATGCATCCCTGAAAGCCGCCCGCGCCTCCTACATCGCCGGGGTGGATTTTACCTCAAACGTACTCGCGGGGCAGATCTACGGTATTCCTGTTACAGGCACGATGGCGCACAGCTACGTGGAGGCGCACGACAGCGAAGCCGAGGCGTTTCGGGCTTTTGCTGCGCTTTATCCAGAGACGACGCTGCTGGTGGATACCTACGACACGCTCGATGGTGTTCGCAAAATCGTGGCGTTGGCGAAAGGGTTAGGCAATGCTTTTCAGGTTGGTAGCATTCGGCTGGACTCGGGAGATCTGGTGGCATTGGCGCAGGAAAGCCGTCGCATCCTGGACGAAGGCGGGCTGGAGCGCGTCAAGATTTTTGCCAGCAACAGCCTAGATGAGCATCGCATTGCTGACCTGCTCGCACAAGGTGCACCCATTGATGGATTCGGTGTCGGCACGCGTCTCGGCACCATCTCCGACCAGCCGTACCTCGACAGCGTCTACAAGCTGACGGAATATGCCGGGCAGGCGCGCATGAAGCTCTCGTCGCAAAAATCCAACCTGCCAGGTCGCAAGCAGGTCTATCGATCTTATGCGGCGGGCAAAGCCACGCACGATGTTATTGCTCTGGTGGATAAGAAGCGAGAAGGGCAACCTTTGCTGCAAAAGGTGATGCACAACGGTCAGCGGACCGAGGCAGGCCGCACTCAACCTTTGAATGCGCTTCGAGAATCCACGATGCAATCGCTGGCACATCTGCCGGATCGCCTGCTCGCACGCGGCAAAGCCGATCCGCCCTACCGTGTCGATCTCAGTGAAGAATTGCAAGGCAGCCTGGACGTGACCCGCCATCGGTTAGAACAAGAAATGGCGGCCCGGTAGTAGTGCGTGAAAGGTGATGCGTGAAATGTAAAGGTGCTTTGCTGAACCGTTGTGCTACGGGCACCTTCACATTTCACGATTAAATATCGCCCAACTGGGGCCGCAGTAGCACTTCTTCGACGACGACCCGGTCGCTGAGGTGGTAGGCATTGACGACGGCGGTTGCGATGTCCTCGGGTGGCATGAAGCGCGATTCAGGCAGATCGACGCCGTCCCAGCTTGGTGTGAAGGTGGCACCGGGGAGCATCGTCGTCACGCGCAGGCCATGGGCTTTCGTCTCTTCGCGTACGACGCGGGCTAGGCCCAGCAGTCCATGCTTCGCTGCGCAATACGCTATACCTCCTGGGTACCCCTGGATGGATGCGACCGATCCCATAAAAAACAGATGCCCACGCCCCCGTTTGAGCATGGCAGGGAGGAAGGCTTGCGTCATCACAAACGCACTCGTCAGGTTGACCGCTATTTGCTCGCGGAAGAGGGCAGGCGAGGTGTCTTGCACAGAGCCGGGCTGGAAGAGCCCTGCGTTGTTGACCAACACCTCTGGGGCACCCCAGCGCCCTACGATGGTCCCGGCAGTCTGCTGCACCGCGTCGTCATCCGTCACATCGCACAGAAAGACCTCGGCACTGGCTCCCTGCGCACGGCACGCGGCGGCGACGGCTTCGAGCTTATCCTCCGAGCGAGCGATGAGGGCCAGTCGGGCTTCCGGCTCGCGGGCAAACGCTTCGGCAAGAGCGCGACCAATCCCCTGGCTGGCTCCGGTGATAACGACAGGATGAGACATGTTCGATTTTAGATTTGGGATTTTTGATTTCTACGACCTGATCCGAAGTCCGCAATCGAAAATCCAAAATCGAATCACGGGCGGATAAGGCGCATGAATTCGGAGCGGGTGCATTCGTTCAAAAACTCGCCGCTGACAGCGCTGGTGGTCGTGATCGAGTTTTGCTTTTCGGCCCCGCGCATCATCATGCAGAGGTGCTGTGCTTCGATTACGACGGCTACACCGAGCGGGTCAAGCACCGCCTTGAGGGCGTCGCGGATCTGGAGCGTGAGGCGTTCCTGCACCTGGAGGCGGCGGGCAAAAACATCCACCATGCGGGGGATTTTGCTCAGACCTACGATCTGGCCGTTTGGAATGTAGGCCACATGCGCTTTGCCGAAGAAGGGCAGCATATGATGCTCGCACAGCGAATACACCTCGATGTCCTTCACCAGGATCATCTCGCTGTAATCTTCCTGGAACAGCGCCGAGCGTAGGATGGCATGCGGGTCCATGCCATAGCCGTGGGTCAGAAACTGGTAGGCCTTCGCCACCCGCTCCGGCGTTCTCCGCAGGCCTTCGCGCTCTGGGTCTTCGCCGAGCGTGCGCAGGATGTCGGTGACGTGGTCGGCGAGGTGGTCGGTGACCGCTTCGTCATACGTATCCGTGCGCTGGTAGAGGATCGGGACTTTGGGATCGACTTGCCCGTTTTGAGGGGCTTTGCCGGTTGGTGTATCTACGTTGGACATGAGCAGTGGGTATCTATTTGGGGGCGTCAGGCTTATTCCCCGCGGTATTCGACGATGTTATTCTCCGTTTCCTGGAGCCGTACAGCATGGAGGCGACCTGCGGGCACGGCATCTTTCAATTCATTCCAGATCGCGATGGCAAAGTTCTCTGTGGAAGGCATGATGCCCTGGAGAAAATCGACGTCCAGGTTCAGATTCTGGTGATCCACCTTGTCGATGATTTTTTCCGTAACGATGCGCTTCAGTTCCGCGAGGTCAACGACGAAGCCGGTGTCTGGAGATGGTTCTCCGGCGACCACCACTTCCAGAATAAAATTGTGCCCGTGCCAGTTCGGGTTGTTGCATTTGCCGAAGGTGGCCCGGTTCCATTCGTCCGATTTTTCGGGGTTGTGAAGCCGATGTGCTGCATTGAAATACAGCTTCCGGGTGATGTAGACCGTAGGCATAACGTATGGAGAGGAATAAGGGGTCGAAGGTGCCGGAAGCAAACCAATGGCTGAAAGTCGCGTTCCAAAACGGTTCCTGCTCGCGTCGCAATTGGCACTAAACGAACAGAACAGGTGGGCTTCTGTGCCTTGTGCGACATATAAGTTGGTAGCACGCTATATTTGTTACCGACCATTGGAAGGTGGTAGGTGAAAAGGGTTACTGGAAATTGGTTGAGCAAGAGAAACCATTTCCTGATTCCCCTTTTTCCAATCTCCAATGCCATTCCCCAACCCGCTTTTGTAAGAATTCTGCTTATGTCTGAGAAAACACTTTTCGAGCGGATTATTGACCGTGATATTCCTGCTGATATCACCTATGAGGACGAGCACTGCATCGTCTTTCGGGACATCAACCCGCAAGCCCCGGTGCATGTGTTGATCGTGCCACGCAAACCGATTCCTACGCTCGACGACCTCACCGAAGACGACCAGATGCTCGTCGGGCATCTGCTGCTCGTTGCCCAGAAAATAGCCGCCGACGAAGGGCTGGATAGTGGCTACCGGCTGGCGATCAATTGCAAGGACGATGGGTCGCAGTCAGTGGATCATTTGCACATCCACTTGCTGGGCGGGCGTAAGATGAAGTGGCCGCCGGGGTGATGCCCTTCGGACTGGCGGATGGTGGAGGCGAGAGCGATATTGCGGTATGAAGCGCACTTTTGAGGCTGTTCGTCTTGTCCGTTGGTTTTTGCTGGCGCTGGTGTTGGGCGTCGCTGGTCCGGTATGGGCGCAGCCTGTGCAGCAGGTAGAGACCGGCTTCGAGCGTGAAGTGAACCGCTTCCGCTGGACCTCGAACGCCGACTTTGCGGCGACGCTGTCTGGCTGGGACATCGCGTTGTCTAACCGTTTCCTCTCCGATGCCTTCATTCTGTTCGAGGACCAACTCAATTTTCGCGATGAAGACCGGTTGCAGTGGCGAGCCGAGCGGGCTATTGGTACCCAGTTTCTGGGCCGCGTGCAGGGGCGGACGGCGTGGTTCGGGCAGAGCCGTGTGTTGAGCCAGGAGGTGGTGGGCAGCCTTCGCTGGCAGGCCCGCCCGGCGTTGTGGTTGGAACCGCTACTTGGCGTAGCGATGGACCAGCGCCCCGGTGTGGGAGGAGCGTTGGATACGGCTCCCCTTCGCATGGACGTAGGACCGGCCTATGGCGCGCAATTCAGCTTTACACCTGACCCGGTGCAGGAGTATCAACTCCAGTTGCAGGGCACTGGAACGTGGCAGGTCATCACGCCTCGACGTGGACGGACGGTGCAGGTGCTGGGAGGGGCCGAGCGGTATTTCGAGACGACGCGGCTGGCTTCTACTGTAAGAGCATCCAGCGTGCGGCGTGATACCTATCAGGCCATCTCTTTTTTGAACCGAGACGACTCGGCGACGCGCCCGCCGGAGAGCATCGAAGCCACCACGAGCGATACGCTGGAAGTAGGCATCGAGCTGGAAGCGCCGTTGTACCGCAGCCTGAGCCTCACGGGGCGGTTCGACGTAGGGTTAAACAACCGCTTTATCCGCACCTATGATGCGCCTGAGGAGACGCTTTTCTTTGAGACGGATTTCAACCGCCGCGCCATCGACACCGAACTTGGGCTGGGCTATGAGCAGCCGAATCTTTCCGGGCGTGTCGCAATGCAAGTGGGGGCCGCCACCGAAGGCCGCAGTCTGGCGAACCGAGAGAACCTGCCGCCCACCGAAGCCGCGCAGAAGGGCATCCTGTTGCAGCAAGCCGATTACGACGAAGGCACCTTCGCACTGGTGGGCACGTTTCGAGCCAATGTGTCGTCGCGGCTGGCAGTGACGTTCAATGGCTCCTCGCGCATCGTCCGCCACGACACGCCCGAGGTCAACCCCGATGACCGAGATGAGGTGTATCACAACGGCGAATTTGGCTTGCTGGTGCAGATGAGCCGTTATCTGAAAGCTGATGTCAAACTGTTTGGCTCGTTCTATCATACCGTGTATCTGAACGCCGAGCGTTCCGCCGAGAACAACATCCAGCGCTCGTTGCGGCTGCGCCCCTCCTTGCGCTGGACGCCGACGCGCAGCACCAACATCCGTCTGGGTTCGGAGATCCGCGCCACGTATACCGTGGACGATTTTGTGTTGCAGGGGCGGCAGGCGCTCGACCAGTCGGCACGGGAGATGCGGCTCGAAATGGAGGTAGACCAACAGGCCGGGCCGGGCTTGCGCATTCGCGCCACGGGTAGCTATAGCGACCTGCGCCTCGGGCGGCTCTTCTGGGACGAC
>DATGCC010000341.1:0-5038 GCA_035312345.1 Rhodothermales bacterium | reverse complement strand
TCGGCCAGCCGGCGGCCTAAATGCTTTGCCACACGGTCAATCATCGAACTCGACACAAGGGTTTTGCCTACAGCGGCCTTGGCAGGCCAGCCGTCGCGGTGCTGGAACAGGTACTGGATAGCCACAGCGAGGTAATGATTAGGATTCATGAGCCCGGCACTGCGTGTGACGATGCCGTGGCGATCATAATCCGGGTCGTTGCCAAAGGCAATGTCGAAGCGGTCCTTGAGGTCGATCAGGCTCGCCATGGCGTACGGCGACGAGCAATCCATCCGGATTTTGCCGTCCTTATCCATCGTCATAAACGAGAACGTTGGATCAACATATGGATTCACCACGTCCAGCTTCAGCCCGTACCGCTCGGCAATCGGCTCCCAGTAGCCGATACCTGCCCCGCCCATCGGATCGACGCCGATGTGCAGCCCGGCCTGCGCCACAGTGTCCATGTCGATGACGTTTTGCAGATCCTCGACGTACGCGGTGATGTAATTGTACGCTTCAGTCGTCTCTGCTTTCATAGCCCGCTCGAAGGGCATCCGCCGGACGTTGTGCAGACCATCAGCAAGCAGTTCGTTGGCGCGGTCCTGGATGATTTGGGTCGTTGCGCTGTCGGCAGGACCGCCATGCGGAGGATTGTATTTGTAGCCCCCATCCTGCGGCGGATTGTGCGAAGGCGTGATGACAACACCATCTGCGTGTCCGCTTTCTCGACCCGCATTGTACGTCAAAATCGCATGCGAGACAGCAGGCGTGGGCGTGTAACCGCCATTCGGCTGTATCCGCACCGGTACCCCGTTCGCTGCAAAAACCTCTACCGCTGTCGCCTGGGCCGCCTCCGAGAGCGCGTGCGTGTCCATCCCTAGAAACAGGGGCCCGTCGATGCCTTCAGACGCCCGGTACTCACAAATGGCCTGGCTGATGGCGAGTATATGGTTTTCGTTGAACCCATTCTCCAGCGAAGTGCCCCGGTGCCCGGAGGTGCCGAATGACACCCGTTGCGTCGGATCGTCCACGTCAGGTTTGTGTGTATAGTATGCCGCGACGAGGCGTGGGATGTTGGTCAATAATTCGGGCGGCGCGGGTTTGCCGGCGAGTGGGTGTAGAGACATCAAGGTTGCGGAACGGTTGCAAAAAAACGATCAGGAACTGCTCATCCCACAGGACGGCATTTCGAGGATAGAAGATAGCGGATGGAAGATCGAAAAGGCGTTACGATATTGGAGATTCTATCCACTATCCTCATCTTTTCCTGCTCCCATCAACTCGCGGGCGCTTTCGAGCGCGGCTTCGGTGATGGCGGTGCCACTAATGAGCGTGGCGACTTGCTGCGTGCGGTCGGCTCCTTCGAGCCGCTGGATACGCGTCTTGGTGCGGCCTTTTTCGACGACTTTCTCTACGACGAAATGCACATCGCCGAGGGCAGCGATCTGCGGGAGGTGTGTGATGGCGATGATCTGATGGTAGTTGGCGAGGTCGTGCATGCTCTCGCCGACTTTACGTGCCATGTTGCCGGAGATGCCGCTGTCGATCTCGTCGAAGACCAGGATGGGCAGGCGGTCGCTTTTGGCGAGGATGGTTTTGAGCGCCAGCATGATCCGGCTGACTTCACCGCCGGAGACAACCCGCGCCAGTGGCTTGGTTTCCTCTCCCACGTTGGTTGAAATGTAAAACTCGACGTGGTCCATGCCGTTGGCAAAAGCCGTAACCCGCTCGGCCTCCCGCCCGGCAATGGGCAGACGGATCCAGCCCTTGTCGTCGTCCTGCCGGGTAAAACGCACCTCGAACCGACTCTTCGGCATCCCCAGCTTAGCTAATTCCGCAATGATGGCCTGTTCAATCCGATCGGCGACTTCGTGCCGTTTTGTAGAGAGACGCAACGCAGCCTCGGAAAGCTTTTGCTGGGCCTCGTCGATCTCTCCGTCTATCCGCTTGATCGCGCCCTCGAAATCCGCCGCCAGATCGAACTGCTCGCCGATGTCGGCGCGATGGACCAGCACAGCTTCCAGCGTGCCGCCATATTTTCGCTTGAGCGTGTCCAACTCGCCAAGCCGCAGCCGGATGGCTTCGAGCCGTTCCGGGTTGAACTCGATGCGGGCGTTGTAATCCTGCATAAACGTGGCGACCTCGGAGACGATGATTTGCGCCGACTTGATTTCGTCCAGCGCCGTCTCGAACGCCTTGTCGATGCGAACCAGATCGTGCAGTTCATTGCGGATGAGTACGAGTTGATCGTTCACGGCCCCGTCGGCTTCGTACATCATCTCGTAGAGTTGGGCCGTGGCTTCATAAAGCCGCTCCGCGTTTTCGAGCACGCGGCGCTCATCGTCTAAGGCTTCCTCCTCGTCCGCCTGAGGCTCAACGCGGTCGATTTCGTCGATCTGGAAAGCGTACAACTCTTTCTGCTGGCGGAGTTGCCGCTCCCGTGCTACCAGCTCGCCCCGCCGCTTGACGAGAGCGACGACGGTATCGTAGTGCTCCTGGTAAGCCGATAGCAACCCGCCGAGGCTGCCGAAGCTGTCCAGCAGATCGAGGTGCATCTCGGTGCGCAGTAGCGACTGGTGCTCGTGCTGCCCGTGCAGGTCGATGAGATGCGCGGCCACATCGCGGATGACGGTGAGTGTGGCAGGTGTGTCGTTGATGAAGGCGCGGCTGTGGCTGGACGTGATCTCGCGCCGAAGGATCATCTGCGGCTGCGGCTCGATCTGGTTGTCGGTCAATAGCGCCCTCAGCTTCGGCGTGTCGGCCTCGTCGAAGATGCCTTCGATGACGGCTTTGCGTGCGCCCGTGCGGACAACCTCGGTGGAAGCCCGCTCCCCCAGGATCATCTTGAGCGCCCCTATGATGATGGACTTGCCCGCGCCTGTCTCGCCCGTCATGATGTTGAGCCCGCTGTCGAACTCGACCTCAAGCTCCTCAATGAGCGCGTAGTCGCGGATGTAGAGCGTTCTGAGCATGGCCTTATTTATTCGTGCGCGCTCTGCAAATCAGCTACTTGAACAATATAATCCTGTAAGCTGAGATTCCCTGCCTGTTTAGGAATCCATAATGCATATTCCCCTGACTTTTCTTCAACTACTTTGATATGCCAATACCTTTTACCGTCTTCTCTTTCTGTCGTATTCAAATCAGCAAGTATTGGCTTGAGGACTTCTTGGGGAATTGCAAACGCTATATCCAAATCTACACAGCCCAGAACGAAATATGCTCTTTCACCGCCATCCAGAAATTCATCCCAATTCGGATGATAGGCATACCAATAGGGCATATGGCCGGATTTGGTATAGCGTTTTGAAATAGTACAAACAACTCGTACAGATCGGTCGGAATTCCAATACGTTGCTCTTGTCTTTCTTACCAATCGCACATCATCTCTGTCCTCTACGGCTGCAAGAATCGCTTCGCGCTTTGCTTTCAATATCGAACTGTCCGTAAGATCTACCTTGCGTTTTGTCTTTTCTCCATTGTCGCTTTCCTGTAATCCTTGCTCAGTCTCAATGGAGGCTTCTACATCTCTGGCTGCTGTAAATAGCACATCAATCAGTTGATCGACACGAGTATACTCAACAGGAACGAGCAGACTCCGAATTTTAATTAACGTGTCTTTTTCTTCTGTACTCTCTTTAATTTGGACAAGTTTGGTAAGTGACTTTGCACTGATTATTCGCATGTCCCATGCATGCTTGGAGCCTCGTACTTGAGCTTCCAAATCTCCCGTATTTTGGTTTCCTACAACTATCAGGATCGAGATCGAATCTTCATTCCCTAATTTCTCTGAAAGCCTCTTCTTGTAATTCGCGATTGTATCAAGAGAAATCCTATAGGTATCTGAGGTTTTTACCTCTACCACAATTCGATGCTTCTCTGGACTTTGCCACAATCCATCATGCCCTATCGAATTCTTCTTTCCTCGGTATAAACCATTCTCCACATCGTAATCAAGACGACGCCCAAGTTCATTAACCAAATCTTGCAGCACGAATCCAGAATTGTCAAAACTGTGATTAAGGCAGTAATTAATGTATCGAGCAATAGCATCACTACTAACTTGTTGTAGGAAGAACCTTAGTTCTTTTTCACACAAAGAGTTGTCTTTAAGTTTTCCATCCCCTGCTGTAGAAACAATTTGCTGTATGGTCATCTGCTCCACAGCAGTATGTTTCGCTTTCCATAGATCAATTAGTGGCATAGCTGCAACTCGTAATATTTCATGTTAAAAAGGGTCGAGAATAGCAGGCATTTCTACTATTCTCGACCCTCACTTCAAAATACCCATCCCTCACTTATCAAGCACCGTGGCAGTGCTTGTATTTCTTGCCACTGCCGCAGGGGCATGGCTCATTCCGGCCCACCTTCTCGACGGTTACCGGCTGCTGCTTGGCTGTCGGATCACGGTCGGCAGCGTTGTTGCCGCCGTTGAGGTTGACACCGTAGCTCGGGTTGGCCGAAGCGTGTTCGCTACGGGCGCGGCTGGCGTCGAGGCGGCCTTTACTCTTGGCGGTGTCGGCGGCTTGTTTGCGCTGCCCAATCAGGGGACCGGCACGCATGACGAATGATACAACATCGTGGCTGATCTGCTCGATGACCTCCGTGAAGAGCCGGAACGCCTCCATCTTGTACTCGATCAGCGGATCGCGTTGGCCGTAAGCGCGGAGACCAACGCCTTCTTTCACCTCGTCTAGCGAACGCAGGTGCTCGGTCCACCGCTCGTCGATGAAGGAGAGCATGGCCGTGCGTTCGAGCGAATCGTTGACCTCACGGCCTTTTGTGGCAATGACATCGTCCACCTTGACGACGGTGCGGAGCGCCCGCAGGCCATCGCTAAAGTCGACGAAGACGCGCTCGGGCTTCTGCTCGGCGTTGTTGAACGCCATCTTCTCCATGCTGTCGTAGAACGGCCTGGCGAGGGCAGCGCGTTTGCGGTTGTAGAACTCGACCGCGCCCTCGAAGGCTTTCTCCGCCACCCCGTCTTCGCCGAGGTTGTAGAACTCCTCCCGCGAGATGTCGAAATCGAAGGCGATGGTGCGTCGCAGTTCTTCGC
>DATGCC010000340.1:0-7168 GCA_035312345.1 Rhodothermales bacterium | reverse complement strand
CGTGCACCAACGAGACCGCTGGTGCTACGGGTGATGCGTGCGAAGGTGCTGCTACGGCCCGTGCTGACGAAGACCGCAACCGCTACTTCCAGGGTGGTACACCTGGTGAAGTTGAAGATCTGGGTGGTACCATCCTCTTCGGCGACTTCACCTTCTTGGGTACCGGCGATGTCTTCAACGACGACAGCTTCCAGCTGACGGCGCAGGGCCTGCGTGGCAACACGATCTTCGCGGGTGCTACCCAGCAGGTTGTCATCCAGCGTGATGATGAAGATGCGTTCTTGAACGACGTTGTGATGAGCAGCGGCGGCCTCGACGCTGGTATCCTGCTGTCCGACGGCGAAGGTACTACCAACGGTGATACCTACCAGAACGACACCGGTACCCTCACGCTTGAATTCGGCATCATCGATACCGACAACGAGACGTGGGAGTGGATCATCCTGAACCCGAACTTCGAGCCTGACCTCGCTGGTCGTAACAACTCGGCCCGTGGCACAGGTGTCGTGAACCTCGGTTCTCGTGACAGCTACATCAATGGTCCGGTCTCGCGCGTCGTCGAATTTGGTGCCGCTACGGGCGGTACGGTGCCTTCGGGCTACCTCTTCCCGGTCGGTACGCAAGGCGACGAGCGTACAGAAGGCACAGGCGGTGGCGACCGTGAGGTCGACTACTTCCGTCCGCTGCTCCTGCAGTTCCCGGATGATCTGGGCCGTGCGAGCGTGGCTCGTGTGGACTACCTGCAGGAAGACCAACTGCCGACGGCGTTGGATCTGCCGGAAGACGGCCTCCTTGTAGACCATGCGACGTTCTCGCCCTCGGGTACGCCGACAACCGCCAACCTGCTGCTGGATGAGGTTGCTGATGGCTTCTACTGGAAGCTTGAGTTCGACCGCATCCCGTCGTGGGATCCGAACCTGCGTCTCGAATTGCAGGGCTTGGCGAACCTCTTCGACATCACCGCACTGCGCATCATCCAGTGGGATTGTGATGGCACGAACCCGCGCCTGGCTGGTGTCTACGACCTCGAAAGCGATCCGACCATCGACGATGGCTCGTTCGTCCTGAACGATGTCATTGACGGTGTACCGAACGTGACGCAGGAAGGTGTCAATGTAGAAGGGTGCCAGATCTTTGGCATCGCCACTAACAGTGGCATCAACCCGGTCAACGCTCCCGGTGGCGCGCGCTTTGCTGGCGTCCAGTACATCAACGTCTCTGGCGCTGATGCCGAGTTGGGCGGTACCACGGTTGGTGAGTGTGAAGCCACGCCGTTCCGTGCTACGCTTTCTGGCACCGACCTTGGTGGTGGTGTCACGGCTGCGCCGGAGCAGGACTACATCGTGATCGAAACGACCAACGGCACGCTCGTTAAGACGAACGCCCGTCGCACTGCGAACAGCGGCGATGCGGAGTTCTACTTCGTGCATGCCCAGGAAGATGCGCCGACGGTTGACCTCGTCACGCTCGATCCGTTCAACGACAACACGATCAACGGCCTGTGGGAAAACAACCGTGCCTTCGGGTACGTGGGCAACTATCGGCCTGTTGATCCGGAGACCTACAACATCGCGCTCACAGCCGCTGATGGTAGCTCCATCGTTGATGTCTATCGCTTCGACTTCGGTCCGCTTGGTGGTGAACCCTTCACCTTCCTGGCCGCTTGCGATGTGCTCATTGGCTTCGATGCCGATGGTAACCAGATCACAGGCGACCTGGTCACTGGCACCGAAGAGGAAACGGACCTGCCGACCGAGTTCGCGCTCGACGGCAACTACCCGAACCCGTTCAACCCATCGACGACCATCCAATTCGCTCTGCCGGAGACGGCTGAAGTGACGGTGGAAGTCATCGACGTACTGGGCCGTCAGGTTATGACGATCCCGGCACAGATGATGGAAGCGGGTGCCCAGCGTAGCGTGCAGGTCAACGCTGCCTCGCTGGCCTCGGGTACCTACATCTATCGTGTCATCGCCCAGACGGCGACCGACAAGATGGTGAAAACGGGACGCATGACGCTCGTGAAGTAAGACGCGCGTCAGGCTCTCGATAGCCTGAGATAAAGGGAGCGCCCTGGTGCCTTAACGGTGTCAGGGCGCTCTTTTTTTGTCTAAAGTGGAAAACAGATTACATGAGATCGGGTAGGAGCAGGAGCGATAGTGTACAGGCCACCCGTGGATCATGCACCTCTTCGTAGCGCCTCCGTCAGCGCAAGCCAGGATAAAAGCATTTTTGCTCTACGCCAGCCTGCCCATTGGCGGCATTGCTTTCTGTTTTCTCCTGGGTACCTACGCGCTCCTTGAGCTACCGCTGAGTTGGCCTTTGCTGGTACTGGGGTTTTGTGCCGCGTTCCTGATCTATCAAGCTGAGCGAACGCTACATACAGCGCCGGAGGATATCTATAATCATCCTGAGCGTCGGGTATGGCTGGCCCAACATCGACGCTATGTATGGATCTCTTCGTTGAGTGCGGCAGGCGTTGCCATGGCTATGCTGCCGTTGCTGCGTCCGGTCACGTTGGTAGCAGGAGTCGTCTTGGCAAGCCTGAGTGTGCTTTACATGGTGCCCTTTGGTAAGCACGGTCATCGTCTCAAAGGCTACGGGATGCTGAAACCGGTGCTTATCAGCACGGCCTGGAGTGTTGGAGGAGTTGTGCTTCCTGTTGTGCAGGCTGGCGTTGCTGTAGATGGCACCGTGCTCGCGCTGGTAGGTTACCGCTTCCTCTTTGTACTGCCCAACGCAGTGTTGTCAGACTGGCCCGACCGCAAGGGCGATGACAAGGCAGGGCTGCGTACTCTGGCTACCCGGTTCTCTCTACGACAACTCCAATGGATAGCGACAGCGGCATTGATTCTCGGTATAGGAGGGGTGGGTATCGCCCTTTTCTTCGCCGATGTATCCTGGATCTTGGGTATTGATGCCCTGGGGTTGGGGTTGATGCTGTGGCTAGTGTGGCGTCCGGTGCCGCCTTCGCGCTTTCTGTTCAGTTTTATGCTGGATGCCTTGGTGGCCTGGCCTGGTGTTACAGCCTGCGTAGTCTTCTGGAGTGGGTGAAAAAGTACGGCTGCGTTTGACAGGTCACGGTTTTTCGCTTTCTGCTGCCCTTCTGGTGTTTGCGGAACGTAGAGCCGGGGCAATAGGGCACAAAAGCGTCCGTAGCGCGTGATCTCTTCTCCTGCTATCTTGTCTTGATCCGCCGAATACAAGCATTGCGACTAATCGCTTAGTGAGTAGAGCCATGAAAACCATCCTCCAACTGTTCGCCTTCCTTAGTTTGTTCTGGTGTGCCTCGCACGCCATGGGGCAAACTGCACCGATCGTTCAGGTCGATCTTGACCATGCCGCGTTTGCCTATACTGCCGATGAGTCGGTGTTGGAAGTCTACATGGCCTTTGAAGCTTCTTCGTTGCCGTTCGTAGCCGACGAACAGGGCTTCCGTGCCTCGGTACCCTTCGAACTCATGCTGATGCGTAGTACGGAGGCAACGCTCTCCGACACGCCAAGCGATCCCGTTTGGGAAGACACCCTGCGCCTCGACTTCGTTGTACCGGACACGGCGGCTTTGGCGTCAGGGCAATATTTTTTCAACCAGATGCGCCTGCCTATCGCACCCGGTGAGTATGAAATGCGCATGGTTCTGCCAGGAGATACGACCCGCGCCCAGCAGACCCTTGAATTGCGTCGCGATGTGCTCGTGCCCGATTTTTCGGGGAGTGACCTGGTAGGGCTTTCTGATATCACCCTGGCTACAAGTATCGCACCGAGCGAAGATCGACAGGATGTTTTCTACAAGAATGGTCTGGTCATTCGTCCCAACGCAAACCAGGTCTTCGGATCGAGCCTCGACAAGCTGTATTACTATGCCGAAGCCTACAATGTGGACGAGATCGCAGGCGATAATGGGGAGTACACGCTCTTTGCTTATATCGCCGAGGCGAACCGTCCGCAGCCGTTGTCGGGTTTTCAGCGTCGCATGCCACGTCCGGCCCGAACGCCCGATGTGCTGGCAGGCACCTTTCCGCTTGACGAGCTGCCCAGCGGTTCCTATTTCTTGCGGCTGGCAATCCTGAACGAAAACAACGAGTCGATGGCTGAGCAGGCTCGGAAGTTCTTCGTGTTCAATCCCGACGTAGAGCGTGAGCAGGCCATGTCGCTGGAAGCTTCTTTCGAGACGAGTCCGTATGCGACGATGTCGGAGGAGGAAGTGGAGAAAGGAATGAAGCACATCGAGATGATTGCTACAGACCGGGAGCGCCAGCGCGGCAAGAATATTCAGGATCTGGACGAGCGACGACGTTTTCTGATGGAATTCTGGCAGGTCCGTGATCCCAACCCCAACACCCCCATTAACGAGTACCGCGACGAATTTTACGGACGCCTTCAGTACGCCAACCAGCGCTATACGACGAGCCTGAGCGAAGGATGGAATACGGATCGCGGGCGGGTGATCATCAAATATGGAACTCCTTCCCAGATCGAGCCGCACCTGTATGAGCGTGACAGCAAGCCTTACGAACTCTGGGAGTTCAACAACATTCCCGGCGAAGGACAGGCTGTGTTCATTTTTGCGGACGTATCGAGTTTTGGCGAGTTCCAACTGATTCATTCTACGGTGACCGGCGAGGTCAAGTCGCCAAACTGGGAAGAGGAAGTGCGCCGTTAAAGAAAAAACATATAAGTAGCGCTTAAAACGCAGGGGAGCCGTGCCAAGAGGTTGCGACTGGCTCCCCTGCGTTTTACGTTGCACGCGTTCGTGTTCATGTAAGCAATCACAAGGCTATGGCTCAAGATTTTGTCAACATTGAGAACCTGGCTGCCCATGAAGGCCACGAGGTTACGGTCAAAGGGTGGCTCTACAACAAGCGCGGCTCGAAGGGCTTGTACTTCCTCGTCGTGCGCGACGGCTCCGGGATGGTGCAGGCCGTGGTCAGCGAAGAGCAAGTCGATGCTGCTTCGTGGCAGGCCGCTGATGAAGCTACCCAGGAAAGCGCGCTGGCGTTGAAAGGCCGGGTCGTAGCCGACGAACGGCAGGTGGGAGGCTACGAGCTTCAGGTAACTGAAGTCAAGTTGCTGAGCAAAGCCGACGAGTACCCGATCACGCCTAAAGAGCACGGCATTGAGTTTCTGATGGACCGGCGGCATCTGTGGCTACGCAGCCGGCGGCAGTGGGCCATCATGCGCGTCCGCAATCGCATCATCATGTCCATCCACCACTTCTTCCAGGAACGCGGTTTCGTGCAGATGGATGCGCCCATTCTTACTGGCAACGCCGTGGAGGGCACCTCTACGCTGTTCGGCATCGATTATTTCGGTGAACCGGCCTACCTTACGCAGAGCGGGCAGTTGCACGGCGAAGCGATGGCGATGGCGATGGGCAAGATTTACACGTTCGGTCCTACGTTCCGCGCCGAGAAGTCAAAGACACGCCGCCACCTCACCGAGTTCTGGATGATCGAGCCGGAGATGGCCTTCTACGACCTCGACATGAACATGGACCTTGCCGAGGCTTTCCTGATTCGCATTGCTAGCGATGTGCTGAAAGGGTGCCGAACCGAACTGGAAGTGTTGGAACGCAACACAGCGGCGCTCGAAGCCATCCAGGCTCCGTTTCCCCGCCTGAGCTACTCGGAAGCCGTAGACCTGCTCCGTAGCGACAAGACCATGCAGATGCTTGATGACCGGCTGGGGGCGCTACAGGAAGAGGAAAAAGCCCTTACAGTAGAGCGTGAGGAAAACCAGAAAAAGTACGGACAAGCCAAAAAATGGCAGAAACGCAAATTCGACGCCCGCGAGATTGAGATCAATAAACGCCTTGGCGAGATTGAGGAGGCGTTGCGTTATATCCCGCAGTGGCGCGAGTCGGCCCGGAATTTCGAGTGGGGCAGCGACTTTGGTGGCAGTGATGAGACGGTGCTGACATGGCACTACGACCGGCCCCTCATTGTTCATCGCTACCCGGCAGCCGTCAAGGCCTTTTACATGAAGCGCGACCCCGAAGATGACCGCCTGGCGCTGGGCATGGACGTGCTGGCCCCCGAAGGCTACGGCGAGATCATCGGCGGCGGCGAGCGGGCCACCGACCTCGCCTTTCTGGAAAAGCAGGTTGCCGAGCATGAGTTGCCCCCCGAAGTGTTCGACTGGTACTTCGACCTGCGGCGGTACGGTTCCGTCCCGCACGCCGGGTTCGGCCTCGGCCTGGAGCGCACCGTCACCTGGATTTGCGGCCTCGACCACCTGCGTGAGACCATCCCGTTCCCGCGCCTGCTGGGCCGGATCTCGCCGTAGCCAAGCAACGAAAAAGTAAATATAGCTGATACACAGGGAGCATTGCCTGCGGAGGGCTCGTTCTTGGATCACTCTTTGTTTGAAAGCGATAGAAAGCACGCAAGCAAAGCAGAATAGTGCAATGTTTGAGGGGACTCATCCGTTCTCTAACCTGATTGCTTGTTTTTCTAACCAATACATCGAACAATATGAACGCGCTCAAACATAGAATCTTGATGGTGGCGCTGGCACTAGGTGCCCTTCTGACGCTGCCCGCACAGGCCCAGGAAATAACCATGCATCCTCCGCAACGTACCATTGCTGTCAGCGGCGAAGGCACCGTCCGCGTCGAGCCAGACCAGGCAACCGTGCGTTTTGGCGTCGTGACGCGCTCTCAGGACCCCGAAGAGGCCCGTAGCCTCAACGCCGAAGCCGCCAAAAACGCGATGAATGTTATCCGCGACCTTGGCATTGACGAGCGCAAGATGCGCCTGGAAACGCTGACCCTCCAGCCCGCTCGCGAGTACGACCCTGATACGCGGCGTTATAAAGAGGTGGGTTTCGAGGCCACGCGGCTGGTGGTGGTAGAAGTCGAAAACCTCGATGATCTGCCCACGCTCGTCGCTCGTGTTGTGCAGCAAGGGGCCAATCGACTTGACGGAGTGGCCTATGAACTGGACAACCGCGACGCAGCACGCAATGAGGCCCTCGTCAAAGCCCTGACCGATGCCCGTGAGAAAGCTACCCTGATGGCATCTACGCTGGATGTGTCGCTGGGGCCGGTCCAGACGATCAACGAGCAGAGTTTTAACTTCCCGCGCCCTATGCTTCAGATGGCGCGTAATGAGATGGCGATGTCGAAAGATGCCATGCCGGAGCCGGAAGCCTACGCTGCCGGAGAAAT
>DATGCC010000339.1:0-3335 GCA_035312345.1 Rhodothermales bacterium | reverse complement strand
CTGCTGTGGCGCGTCGGTCCCCATCAGGATCGGCACATCGCCTTCGTTGAGGGCCTGGAGCACCTGCATCCGTGCATCAATAACCTGTTGTGCCGCGATAGGATCGCGGTCCGGGCTGCTGAGACGCTGCCGGTGCGCATTGACCCACTGCTGCACCTGATCCGGTGGCATGTACTGGAGTTCGGGATACCGCTGGACCGTTTCGAGGTCGATGGTGCCATAAAGGAGTTCCCACAACGCCATCGTCGGGACGACCCAAGCGCCTGCTTCCTTCGAGCGGCGCACAATATCGGCCAGCGCGGCCTCATCTACCGCTTCCTCATCAAAGGTACTCAGGTATTCGACGTAGCCATCCAAATGATCGAAGGTCTCCTGGTTCATCTCCAAGGCGTGCAGCAAGCCCACATCTGCTGGGACGTGTCCGCCGAAGCGGATGCCGAGTTCGTTAGCTGTGCGCGCCATCGCGTTGTACTCTTCAACGGTGAGGCCGGGATGGACTTTGAGCAAATCCCAGCCTTCCTCCTTCTGCTGCTGCACCTTCTCGATGGCTTCCTCAGGCGAGTTAATCGAGTTACCATTGAAGCTCGGCCCCGCCAGATACAGCGTCGGCGCGATGATTTCACCCGCGTTGGCTTTGGTACGCAGTTCCAGTTGATTGGGCCAACCGAGCATCCCGCGCACCGTCGTAATGCCGTTGGCGACGTACAGAAACAGCACCGACTCCGTGAACGCCTGCGGCGCGTTGGGCGGCGGGATATGCCCGTGCATTTCAGCGAGACCCGGCATCAGAAACTTACCGCTGCCGTCGATGACCAGCGCGCCCTCTGGCACCTCTACCTCATCTGCGTTGCCAACGCTTATGATGCGGTCGCCCTCCACCACGACCGTCTGGTTCTCGACGAGCCGCTCGCTGTCCATCGGCACGAGCGTGACGCGGGTGAACGCGACGACATCGGCCGGCTCTGTTTCTGAGGCAGAGGCCGAGCAGGCCATCGCAAAAAGCAAGACGCAGATGAGCGCGAGGTGTGAACAGGCTTTGGAGAAACGTGGCATGGCGGCAGAGAGTTGGGTGGGCGCATAGGAAAACACAACGTGCGAAAAAAGCAACACTTTTGCTACCCTACGCGATCTGTTTTGTCCGGTTACAGCCCTATATCCTGCTTTGATGCTTTTCCTGTACTGCTAAACGACAGACGATAGGAGCCGACTTCAATACATCGTCCTTCGCCATTCGTCCTTCGTCATTTAACAAGCACCACGGGCCGTGCCAACTGAAACCGATCTCCCTGTAAGCGCACCACATACAATCCGCTCGGCACATGCTCTGCCATCCACGTCGCGGTGTGCGATCCTGCGGGGTAGAACCCGTCTGCTACAGCAGCTACCTGCCGCCCCAATACATCGAACACGGTGAGGCGAACCGGCATCGGACGTTCGAGGCGGAAAGCCAGCGTCGTCTGCGGATTGAACGGGTTGGGATAGTTCGGCAGCAACGAAGCGACGCCAGGGAGTTCTGTTGGATCCTGCGTGGCCCCGGGCCCTGACACCAGCATCACGATGTTGGTGCGGTTGCTATCTGCAACGACCAGGGAGTCTCGCTTGCCATCAAAATCCTCATCATAATACTCGTACCCGCCAAACCCATCGATGACCCCATCACTATCCGTATCCGACCGGGTGACAGGCCAGTATATTCCATTGCGCACATCCGATATGGTGTAGGGAAAGCGAAAATCCACATCCTGCTCCACTACGCTGGCCGCCTTGATCGTTGCCGTCCCCACATCAGGCGTGTCCAGAAGCATGGCAACATAGCGGTCAAAGCTCGTACACAACGACGGTCCCCCTTTCACCGGGATGGCTACATACAACTCGCCACTTACCGAGAAGGCACCGGGCCGATCCGCCGTGGTGTACGAAAGCACATACGGCTCGCACAGCAACACCCCATCCTCGTCGAGCGCCCCAGTCATGACCCAGACGAAATCCGTGTCGTCGGTGTGCGTCACCTCGAACGACAATTCGGTCAGACCCTCGTTGAAGTAGGTGCTGTCGATCTGTATGGAATCCGCCGGGCTGATGGCGTAGAACTCGACGGGGAGCGTGCTCACATCGGTAAATCGAAATGAGGTATCTACAGGCGCACTGAAGATGAAGCGCACGGTCGTCTGCAACGCCACGCTACTGTCGCCAGGCGCGGGGTCGGCGTCGATAACAGAGAATTCCTGCGCCGTGGCGGGCAGGGTCCATAAGAGGACAAGTAACACAGGTACAAAACGCATGCGTACAACCTCCTTAGATAAGAAAAAAGCTCTCCCAATAGATATACCCTTATCGCACGTTCAATACCCAAGATCATCTAGGGGTGATTTTTCGGAACCAGCGCGGCTGCGTTGGGGTGGGTTGATGGGGATGCGTCCTGCACCAGTAGCTTTTTCTCATTCACCTTTTCTCTTTCCCCAATGAAAATAGCCCTCGCTCAGATCAACCCCATCGTCGGCGACCTGCGCGGCAACGGCGAGAAAATCATCGACTATGCGCGCCGGGCCGAAGCGCAGGGGGCCGACCTCGTCATTTTCCCGGAGATGTGCGTCGTCGGCTATCCGTTGCAGGATCTGCTCGATAATCCGTTTTTTCTGGAAGCCACACAGCAGGCCATCGAATGGATCGCCTGCGAGGTGCCTCAGAACGTGGGCGTCATCATCGGTGCGCCGGTGCCCAATCCGTCGCCGGTGGGCAAACGGGTGTTCAACGCGGCATTTTTGTACGAAGGCGGCGAGCGCATTGGGACAGTCTACAAAACGCTGCTGCCAACGTACGATGTCTTCGACGAATACCGCCATTTTGAACCCGCGCCGGTCTGCACGCCGGTCGCGTGGCGCGGGCTGCGGCTGGGGCTGCACATCTGCGAGGACATGTGGAATAATGAGGAGTTTGCGGATTACCACCTCTACGCCCGTAACCCCATCGACGAACTCGCCGCCGAGGGCATCGATCTGTTCGTCAATATCAGCGCGTCGCCGTTTGCACTGGGCAAGCACGAACAGCGGAACCGGCTGATTGAGGAAAGCTGCCGCGAGCATGGCGTGCCGTTCGTCCTCGTCAATCAGGTGGGTGCGAACACCGAGATCATCTTCGACGGCGACAGCCGCGTCCATGCCGCCGACGGCACACGGCTGCTCTGCGCCCCGTCGTTCGAGGAGCATTTGATGATCTGGGACACCGAGGCGAACTACACGGCCTGCCCGGTGCAGCACGACGACATCGCCGACCTGCACGACGCGCTGACGCTCGGCATCCGCGATTATTTCTACAAGACGGGCGCGTTCACCAAA
>DATGCC010000338.1:0-5781 GCA_035312345.1 Rhodothermales bacterium | reverse complement strand
CTACATCCCGGCGGCATTCCACACGGTCCGCACCCCGGCACCACGGAGGCCAGCATCGGCAAGGAAGGCACCGAGGAACTGGCCGTGATGGTAGACACCTTCCGCCCCCTCCATCTGACCGAGACCGCCTTGCAAATCGAGGACGAGAACTACGCTTACTCATGGAAACCGGAGTTGCACGCTGCCCATGCAGGTGACGGTACCGTTGGCGAACCGGAAGCGACACCCGAAGGCTGACTTGTTTTTGCAGTAAGTAGCAAGAGCCGCGGAGTCAACGCTTCGTGGCTCTTGTTATGTATACCGCAGTCGTCAAGGAATTACTGCAACAAAATCATAAGGATACGTACGCTTCTTCCGAACGCCATTCTTTACAAAACCGCTCTCCCACACATGAAAACGTTGAAGCGTACGCTGGGCCTTTTCCTGCTCTTCTGTTTCCTCATCGCAGCATTCGCCGGGCCAGCCCAGGCACAAGATAAGAAGGCCGACGAGATTGTCTCGAAACATCTGGAAGCTCTTGGCGGCGTCGATAACATCAAAAGCCTTCAATCCATCAAGCAAATTGGCGAAGTCAGCATGCCGATGATGGGTATGGTCATGCCGATGATGGTCTATCAGGAACGCCCCGACAAGGTTCGTAGCGAAGTGGAAGTAAACGCCAATGGCACGGAAATGGAGATCATCAGTGGCTTTGACGGCACCGTAGCCTGGACGATCAACCCGATGCAAGGGGGTGGAGTGCAAGATCTTCCAGAAGACCAGCGAGGACCGCTGGACTATTTGTCAGACATGGATGGCCCGCTGGTCGATTACGCAGATAAAGGCAACACGATCGAATATATCGGCGAAGAAGAGACTGCTGGCGTAAATATGCACAAAATCAAGCTGACGCAGGCCGATAGCACAGAAACCTTCCTCTTCTTCGACCCTGAGACCCATCTGCAAATCAAATCAGTTAGTGAGGCCCCCAATCCCATGACGGGTGCCAATGCGCAGGTGGAAATGATGTTTTCGGACTACCGTGAGATCGAAAACATACTATACCCTTTCCACATCGAAATCAAGGTCGATGGGCAGGTTTTTCAGCAGGTGGCCCTTTCGACCGTGGTACTCAATGAAGACTTCGACGATGTCCTGTTCGCCAAGCCGCAGTAACTGCTTACGGGCTATTCGACCTGCGAAGACTTGACGCCGAATTAATGCAACAAAATCATAGAGATACGTATTCTTCCCCCGAACGTCTCTCACTACAAAGCCTTCTCCCAATCCCCTATCTACACATGAACACGTTTAAGCATACCCTGGGTCTCTTCGTGCTGTCCTGTTTCTTCCTGGCGGCCTTTGCGCTTCCGGCCCAGGCACAGGACGACAAGGCCGACGAGATTGTCTCGCAATACCTGGAGGCCCGTGGCGGCGCAGATAAGATTCAGGAAATCCAATCGCTCAAGCAAATCGGCGAAGTGAACATGCCGGCCATGGGTATGGTGATGCCGATTGTCATCTACCAGGAACGCCCTGGCAAAATCCGTAGCGAAGTGGAAGTCAATGCCAACGGTATGGAGATGGAAGTCATCAATGGCTTTGACGGCACCGTAGGCTGGATGATTAACCCGATGCAAGGAGGAGGCGTCCAGGAAGTGCCAGAAGAACAGTTGGGGTCGCTACAGTCACAGGCCGACATGGATGGCCCGCTGGTCAACTATGCCGATAAGGGCAACATGATTGAGTACGTCGGTGAGGAAGAGGTCGATGGCGTCAATGCCCACAAAATTAAGCTGACGCAGGCTGATAGCTCTTCCACTTTCCTCCTTTTTGATCCCGAGACCCACTTGCAGGTCAAGTCTGTCTCTGAGGGTACCAATCCGATGTCGGGGGCCGATGCAGAGGTCGAACAGTTCTACTCGGACTACCGAGAGGTCGAAGGCGTGTTGCGCCCGTTCAAGATCGAAATCAAGATCGACGGGCAGGTCTTCCAGACGATCACGATGGCGTCGGTAGAAGCCAACGAAGACTTCGACGATACCCTGTTTGCCAAGCCGGAGTAACCGTCTCGCAAATCTCAATAATCTGTATTACCAAGCCACGGAGCAGCGAACCAGCTCCGTGGCTTTCTTTGTGGCTTCGGCAACGCGGTGCTGTAACTATCCCCGTCCGAGAGCCGTATTCCTGCTAAATTTTTATCACAGAAAGTGCCAGCTCTGTTGCCACACTATCACAGCCTCAATCCCACCTGCTCATGTCCATTTCGCTACCGCGCTGTTTTTTCTGGATCCTGTTGTTCGGCTTCGGCTTGCTTGCAAGCCCAGCCACGGCTCAGAAGCAACTCGCCGATGCCACGTCAACACCCGCTTCATCCACCACCCGTTTTGCTCCAAACGTCAAGCCCGCTCTGCACATTCCCAAACGCGAAGGGCCCATCGAAATTGACGGTGTGCTGGATGAAGCAGCCTGGCAGCAGGCCGCCCACGCCCGCAACTTCTCGGAGACGTTTCCTGATGACCAGATGAAGCCGCCGATTGACGTCTCCGTGTATGTGACCTACGATGATCATCACTTCTACGTGGCCTATCAAATCAAGGACGACCCCAACGCCATCCGTGCCAACCTGAGCGACCGGGACCAGATCTGGAATGACGACTATTCGGGCATATTGCTCGACACCAATGGCGATGGGCAGGAGGTGTATTTCATCGCTGCCAATCCCATTGGCATTCAGGGGGATACCCGCATCTCGCGGGGCAATGAAGATTTGTCCTTTAACCTGGTCTATGAATCAGAGGGCCAGCTTACGGAAGACGGTTATCAGATCGAGATGGCGATTCCATTTCGTAGCCTCCGCTTCCCCCAGCGCGATGTGCAGGAGTGGGAAGCAACCTTCTGGATCACGCACCCCCGCGACAGCCGCAACACCTACTCCTGGGCCGCTATGGACCGGGACAATCCCTGCATGTCGTGTCAGTTCGGTGCATTGAATGGCATGCGCGGCGTGGAATCCGGCAAGAACCTGGAAATCCTGCCCTCCATTACAGGAGCCCAGTCGGGAGCACTTCGTGACTTCGACAATCCAAATTCCGCATTCGACAACAACCGCATCAACGTCGATCCTTCGCTCGATCTGAAGTACGGTATCTCCTCGGATCTGACTGCCGACCTGACCATCAACCCCGATTATAGCCAGATCGAAGCAGATGCTGCCCAGGTGGATGTCAACACGACATTCGCATTGTCATTCCCCGAACGGCGGCCTTTTTTTCAGGAAGGCAGCGACCTCTTTCGCACACCCATCGACATTGTCTATACCCGGTCCATCAACAACCCCATTGCAGCGGGCAAACTGACGGGGCGCTTTGGCAGCACCAACGTGGCCTACATCGGTGCAAGGGATAACACCTCGCCGCTGCTGCTGCCCTTCGAAGAAAGCAGTGCCCTCGTGAGCGTGGGCAAGAGCATCTCCAACCTCGTGCGGGTGCAGCATAACTTCCCGGACAACTCCTACATCGGCGCGCTGGCAACGGACCGCCGCCTTGAGGATGGCGGTGCTGGATCCACGCTTGGCGTGGACGGCACCTTCCGCTTTCTGACCAACTATCAGCTTGAGGGCCACTTCGTTGCCAGCCGTACCGAAGAGCCGGATGCTCCTGCCCTGTCCGATGGTCTCGACTACACCTTCGATGACGGCAACCACACCGCTGCGCTTGATGGCGAGACCTTCGGCGGGCACGCATTGTATGCCAGTTTCGAACGAGACGCCCGCCACTGGAACTTCGATTTTGACTATTGGGAAACCAGCCCCACCTTTCGCGCCGACAATGGCTTCGTCACGCAAAACAATTACCGGGCGTTTATCGCATATCAGGGATATACGTTTTATACCGATAATATCAGTTTCATCAATCGTATCCGTCCTTTTGTGAGTGCCCGCCGCGAGTGGAACTTTGATGCGGTGCGGAAAGACGAGTCGATCAACACCGGTGTTTCCTTTTCAATGATCCGGCAAACCCAGTTCTGGACAGAGTACACGCTCCGGCGCGAACGCTTCCAGGACATCGACTTTGACGACCTGCGCGAATGGGAAATCGGGCTAGAGAGTCAGCTATCTGAAAAAATAGGCCTGGGCACCGAACTAGAACTCGGACGCGACATTGCCCGCAACCTCGACGCACCGGAAACCGGCAACAGCCTCGAATTCTCTGCCTGGGGCACCCTGCGCCCAACGCAACGGCTGAAGCTCCAGCCCAGCTTCACCTATGCCGAACTGTCGGATCGCGGATCCAACGATAATTTCTTCAGGGGCTACATCGCGCGGATACGGACGGATTACCAGTTCACGCGGCGCTTCTTCCTGCGCACCGTCGTGCAATACAACGACTTTGCGGAGCGCCTCGACGTAGACCCCCTATTCACCTATCGGATCAATCCCTTCACCGTTTTCCACGTCGGCTCGACGCATACGTTCGATTCCTATCCCGGCCAATTGCGCGGAGAAGACCGGTTTCTGCAGCAGACCCAACGCCAGTTTTTCTTCAAGTTCCAGTATCTGATTAGGACTTGATCGGTAGCGTGCTGCCTGTGACGATATCGTAGGAGAAGAAACCACAATCCCGGGCCGGGGTACGGCTTGTATCTATTCCTGACAAGCAGGCATGCGCCAGGCATATGTGGAATCAGTATTTTGCGAAATTGGAACGGCTGGCCGCCGAGCGTCCGGTCTATCTGGCGTTTATGGTTTTCCTCGCTGCCACGCTGATCGTCGTTCCTGCTTCGCTGCCTTTCTACCTGCTCGATCCCTGGGGTTTTCTGGAGAACATCCTCAGTGAGGCCCACGGCATGCTGTTCGACCTGCTCGTGATCGGTTGCTTTGGATACTGGCTCACGCACCGGGCCGAGCGGCGGCAGAAGAACAACCGCTACCAGGAAGAGGTGGAGGACTTTCTGGGATGGCGCTCACCCGAAGCGACCCACCGCATCGCGGGTAACATCCGGCGGCTCAACCGCGGTGGCGTCACGGACAACCTGCGCCTGACGGAAGCCTTCCTCCGGGGAGCCAACCTGGCAGGCGCTAAGTTGGCAGAATCAGATCTGTGGGGCGCTGACCTGGAAGGAGCCATGTTGCGGGATGCCTGCCTCGACCGGGCCAACCTTGCTGGGGCGAATCTTCAGCGTGCCAATCTGGAACGCGCTCATCTGCTTGCAGCCGACCTGCGCGGAGCCCACCTGGAGGAAGCCGACCTCGAACGTGCCGTCCTCGACCAAGCCGACCTGCGCGGAGCCACGCTCACGAATGCCGACCTTCAATATGCCTCCATGCAGGGTACCAATCTGGAGCGTACTTCGCTGGCGGGAGCCAACCTGCGTGGAGCCACGCTCGAAGCGGCTAACCTCGGCAGCATCGACCTCACCGAAGCCAACCTGCGCCGGGCTGTCTTTGGCAACGCCAACTTGACCGACGCCTGCCTCACTCATGCTGACCTCGTTGGCGCGGATTTCCTGGATCTGCACCAGCCAGACGGCGAAGCCCTCGTCGCTCTCTTTGCGGATGTCAAAACCCTGTTTGGGGCAAAGTTTGCCCCCGAGATCAAGGAGAAGCTGGAAGCGGCGCACCCCTCTCTGTTTCAGATTGCCCACAACCGCTCCACAAAGGAAGCCGTTGTGGAGGAGTGAACTGAAGTGCTCACTTCACTACTTCGGCTTGCACCCTTGCATGGACGGCTTAAGGATCTCTCACGCACGTCGCATCCAGAGAACCTTATCCCTTCTCCTCCTGCGGCACGGTAAAACAGA
>DATGCC010000337.1:0-3346 GCA_035312345.1 Rhodothermales bacterium | reverse complement strand
CTCGCCGAAGAGTTTGGCATAGTGCTCCATCGCAGCCTCCACAGCATAGGCATGGCGGCGCAAGCTGTCCGTCTCGGTCCATTCGTGGAAAAGCGCCAGGGCGTCGTCGTAGGAAGGCATAGTTCGATTTTGGATTTTGGATTGGGGATTTTGGATTGGTTGTGCAAGGCACCGAATCCAAAATCTAAAATCACCAATCTAAAATACGTCGACCAGTTTGAGATCCTTGAGGAAGCGTTTGGGGTTTTCCTCGAAGGCCGTCAGGAGGCGGTCGAAGCTGGTGAGGGTGGAGTCGAGCTTGTAGTAGAGCGAGGGGTCGTTGATGAGCAGGCTCATCGTGCCGTCGCCTTCATTGATCTTGGTGACGGCTGCATCGAGGCTGGTGGTGGTTGATTCGAGCGAAGCCAGGTTCTGATCCATGCGCGTAAGCACACGGTTCAGGTTGCCGATAGCGATGGCAAGCGAGTCGTTCTGGCGGACCGTGAAGTCGTTCAGGTTGCCGGTCAGCGTATCCACGCCCGCCAGCACATGGCCCAGGCGTTGCTGCTCGGTGCGGATGAGTTGGTTGAGCGAAAGCGCCGTGCTTTGTAAGGCGCGGAGGGTCTGATTCAGCGAACTGTTTTCACCTTCGATAAGCGCCTGCGTGCTCGCGACCGTTGCGTTGACGCCGATGAGCAGGCTGTCTGCCCGATCCACAAGGCCCGGTGCGCGCTCGAAGAGCGCATCCAGGCCTGTTTCCGACACACTCGGCACGTAGTCGCCATTGTTGTAGGTCTCCGTGCCCGAGCCCAGGTTGATGTCGAGCCGCACCGCACCAAGCAGGGACGTGCCGCCGATCAACGTTTGGGAACCCTCTGGAATGGTGATGCCTTCATCCACATGGAAAAGCACCTCGGCAATGTTCTCCGATGTGTTGAGCCGGACCGACTCGACGCGGCCCACGTCCACGCCGTTGATGCGCACGGGGTTGCCCTTGATGAGACCGCCCGCATCCTCGAAGGACGTGCGGAGTTCGTAGGTGCCACTGAAGAGCGGGATGTCCTCGAAGTAGCGGACCCCGACGATGAAAATGAGCGCCGCGATTACGACGAGGGCTCCCACCTTGAGTTCGTTGCTGAATTTCACAGGAGTCTATGGTAAAGGTTCGGATATCGATTCGGTAGGAGCCGTAGCAGCCGGTTTGCCAATCTGATACTCATTGGCTTTGACAAACCCGCACAGCACCTCGTCGTCGGAGGCGTGCAGGTCGTCGATGGTGCCGGTCCAGTGCAGCCGGGTATCGTGGATAAAAGCAGCCCGGTCGGCAATGCTGAGGACCGAGTGCATATCATGCGTGACGACGATGCTGGTGACGTTCAACTGATCGGCCAGCCCTTTGATCAGTTCGTCGATGGTATTCGAGGTTTCGGGGTCGAGGCCGCTGGTCGGCTCGTCGTAGATGATGTAGCGGGGGCGCAGTGCGATAGCCCGTGCCAGCGCCACCCGTTTTTGCATCCCGCCCGATAACTCGGCAGGTTTCTTCGGGCCTACATCCGGCAGGCTGACCACCTCCAGGCATTTCTCGACTTCTTCGGCCACCTCTTTTTCGCTCTTGTTGGTGAAGGTGCGCAGCGGAAAGGCGACGTTTTCGAAGGCGTCCATCGAGTCGAAGAGGGCACCGCCCTGGAAGAGTACGCCAAACTCCCGCCGTACCTCGCGCAACTCCTTGTACGGCACATCGTTGATATCGATGCCATCCACGATGACCTGACCCTTGTCGGGCGTGAGCAGACCGATCAGGTGTTTCATCAACACACTCTTGCCCGACCCCGACCGGCCGATGATCGCTATCGTTTCGCCTTCCTGGATGTCGAGCGACACGTCTTGCAAGATGGCTTTGCCCTCGAAGCTTTTATAGAGGTTGCGGACTTTGATCATATCAGAGCAGGAGGAGGGCCAGAATCAGGTCGGCAAACAGAATATACACGCAACTCATCACCGTTGCCTGTGTGGTGGCTTTACCCACGCCTTCGGCTCCGCCCGACGTAAAGTAGCCCATATAGCACGAGACGGACGTGATGGCAAAGCCAAACACCGTCGACTTTATCAGGCCAAAGACGGGATCGAACGGTTTGAAAAACTCGCGGGCCCCCGCCACGAACTCGTTCAACGTCAGGTAGCCGCTGAAATCTGCCACCAGCATCCCGCCGCCGATGCCGACGAAGCAGGCGACGATATAGAGAACGGGAAACATGAAGATCCCGGCCAGCACGCGGGGCACGATCAGGTAGCCAATTGAGTTCAGCCCCATGGCCTCCAGGGCATCAATCTGTTCGGTGACGCGCATCGTGCCCAACTCTGCCGCGATCCGCGCACCCACGCGTCCGGCCAGGATAAAGCCTGTGACCACCGCGCCTAGCTCCAGAATCATGGAGGGGGCCACGATGGAGCCGATGATGGACTTTGGGATAAACGGCGAGACCAACTGGTAGGCCGTCTGCACCGTCGTCACCGCGCCCGAAAACGCCGCCGCCAGCGCGATAATGGGAATCGACTCGATGCCTATTTTCACCATCTGATCGAAAAGATTTTTTCGATAGAGGCTGAACTCGCCCAGCGACGTAAACGCTTTGCTCAGGAGCAGGATGTACCGGCCCAGGTTGTGCAGCGGCTTGGTCAGGCGGAGTTGCAGTGCAGACATCTAGCGGGGGAGGTGGGTGCAAAAAGGGTAAAGGAAACGTAACGGGGCGGTTGAAAGATGCATGGAGAAAAGGAAGAAAGCGTTATGAATCCTACCCTCGTATGTTTCCAAGTGCCTGTGGCAACGCCTTGACGTGAACTTCGGTGCCATGGGTGTCAACGGTGTGGCGTATGCCTGCAAGAGCCGCACGTCAGGCGGTTAGGGTCACAAGAGAAGGGAAGAAAGACAAGGACACTAGTCGCATCTCGAAGCAGGATCTGATTATCTTACCCCCGCCATTCGACCTTCGCCATTCGATCTGCTCATTCATGCTGCCCTGGAAAACGATAGACAGCCGCTACCTGCTCAAGCGCCCGTGGCTCAACCTGCGTGAGGATCATGTGCAGTTACCCAATGGCACCGAGATGGAGGAGTTCTACGTGATCGAATATCCGGCGTGGGCGGCGGTGCTGTGCCTCACCGAAGACGGGCAGGTGGTGATGGTGGAGCAGTACCGCCACGGCATCCAACAAGTAACACTCGAACTCCCCGCAGGCGTTATCGACCAGGGCGAGCGACCATTGCTGGCAGCCCGCCGCGAACTGCTCGAAGAAACGGGGTACGTCGCGGAGGAGTGGATATCACTAGGCCACTGTGCGCCAAACCCGAGCAAACACACTAACTTTG
>DATGCC010000336.1:0-13260 GCA_035312345.1 Rhodothermales bacterium | reverse complement strand
TTGCGAACCCGTACACCCGTATCCTGGGCCACCCCACCGGACGCCTCCTCCTTGCCCGAGAAGGCTATCCACTCGACCATGAGGCTGTCATCGCCGCCTGCGCGGAACATGGCGTTGCCATCGAGTTGAATGCCAACCCCTACCGCCTCGACCTCGACTGGCGATGGATCCGTACAGCCACCCGGCAAGGCGTGCTCATCTCGATCAACCCAGATGCCCACGCTATGGATCAACTGCCCTATGTGCGCTGGGGGGTAGCAGCAGCACGCAAGGGTTGGCTCACCGCCGAACAGTGCCTGAATGCCAAATCGCTGGAGGATTTTACAGCCTGGCTGTCTGAGAAATAATTTAGTGGTTCAATGTTCGGGGTTCAACGTTCGAGGAAACAAGATATGTTGAACCAATAAACCTTGGACCTTAAACCTTGAACCATAAACATCCGTGTCCACCTTACTTCGCATAGGCAGTGTGCTCCTGGGCATCGTGTTGGTGCTGGTACTGGGCGGTTTTCTGATCTGGTACCTCACCTATGGCGTCGATGCGGCCACACCTGAACGGGTGGCCCTCTCGTCTTTGCAAGGTCCAGTTGAAATCTTGTGGGGTGAAGAGGGAAACCTGTCGATCAGTGCCAACACGGAGGCCGATGCCCTGGCCGGTCTGGGCTACATCCATGGGCATAAACGAGCCTGGTCCGTTGCACTTTGGCGGCAGGCAGCAACCGGACGGCTTAGCGAATGGTTTGGCGAGCCTGCTTTCGCTATCGACCATCTGACACGCCAGCTCGGCCTGGCCGAACAGGCACAGGCAAGCTATGCCACGCTCAGCAACGAAGAAAAAGCATTGTTGCGTGCCTACACCGATGGCATGAACGCCGCGCTGGCGGGCATTGGCGAGCAACTACGGTACGAATTTGTGGTGCTTGATGTGGAGCCTGCCCCGTGGCAACCGTGGCACACCCTCGCTGTTGAGCGGCTTTTCGCCTGGCTGGCCGTCATGCACCCCAAAGGCACCTCGTTACCCGCCGACGCGGAGGTCCGTGCTTTCTATGATGCTGATCGTAGCCTGAAACAGTGGCTTCGCCTCCACGGCTTTGAAAACAGCATGGCCTGGGCCATCCGCGACACATCGGGGACGCACTTTTTCCAACGGCAGGTGTATGGGTCAACGGCCCTCCCTTTCCTGATCGAAGCGTCGCTCTCCTGGGATGGCGCAACGCCCATCTGGGGCGCGTCTTTGCCGGGCACCTTGTTTTTCCTGGCTGGAAAAAACGATACCTACGCCTGGAGCATCCTCCCCACGGGGTCTGTAGAATGGACGCAGGCGCAGCCTGACTCGGCAGGGTTCACGACCGTCTATCAGCGTATCGTGAGCCGCGAAGGCACCGAGTCGCTGGCAACGTTTCCACGCCTTCCTGGTGCCATTCCCCTGGCTGATTCGCTGGCCCTGGCCCGTGCCGACTCCATCTGGACGCTCCGCTGGAGTGGGCTTTCTCCCGGTACCGACTTTTCCTCCTGGCGGGCCTTACTTCGGGGCGAAGAAGCGGCTTTTCAATTACTGGGCGGCCATGGACTGACCCTGACTCGTGATGGCGAAATCCGGGTCCTTGGCACCCCTTACCTGATGGAGCAATTGCCTTCAGGCGTCTTTGTAGGCAACACATCCTGGGCGTCCTATGCCGCCGACCTGCTCCAAAACCAGGAATCTGACCACGTGCAACTCGGCGTGCTCATTGACGACGCCTATAGCACCTGGGCTGCACAGGTGGCTCCCCCGCTGATCGGCCTGTTGCAACCTGGCCTGCCCGATGAGGCTCCCCTCCGCGACGCGCACACCTATCTGCGCAACTGGGACTTCTCCTACGACGAGGCCAGCATCGGAGCTTCCATCTTTGACACCTGGCTGGCGACGTACCGCAACATGTACGACAGGTTGCCTGCTGCAGGCCAGGACAGCACCTTTCTTACGCCTCCCCGCTACCTCCAGACGTTTCGCACCGCCGTCGACACCCTCACTGCCCAGTATGGCCCCGACCTTAGCCAGTGGCGCTGGGAGACGGTGCAAACCAACCATCGGCTCTTCCCTATCTGGTCTGTCGATACATTGCGGCAACACTATCCCCGTGTCATTACCGACATCCGGTATGCCCCCATCGACTTGCCGGGACAGGGCCACCCTTCCTCACTGGCCTGGGGGCCGTCGCCCGTCCAGCCAAGCCTGCCTGCCCCATCGGCCTGGGAAGCCTGGATCAACACCCAGACGTGGGACCATTTTACGGTGCGCAGACGCAAATTGAATGTAAATGCCCCGATGGGGCGCTACCTGATCTCTGACCGCCCTCCCCATCCAATCGACCTGCCCCGGACCGACGCTTCATCCGAACGTACCCTGCTCACCCCTCGCCGCTCTGCCCAGTGACCGAACAGCCTCTGTATATTGGCCTCGACGCGGGCGGCTCAAAGACCACACTGGTAGCAAGCCCCTCACCCTCCGACGCATTCCTGCACCGCGAAGGCCCCTGTGCCAACCTGCAACGCCAGGGGCTCGAAACCACAGCATCCGTCCTTGCCTCGCTCATTATGCAGGCTGTTCAGGCGCACCCGGGGACCACAGAGGTCTCGGTTTGTGCAGGGGTTGCAGGAGCGGGTGATGAGGCCGAACAGCACGCCCTCGCAGCAGCTGTAGAGAATCGTCTTGCAGTTCATCCTCGGCCCCTGCACATCGTCCATGACGCGACTATTGCACTAGAAGGCGCGTTCGAAGGCGGCAGCGGCATCATCGTCATCGCGGGCACCGGCTCCATCTGCTTTGCCCGCACCACGAATGGCCAGATGCTCCGTGCCGGCGGTTGGGGCTATCTTCTTGGGGACGAAGGCAGCGGACACGCACTGGGCATTGCTGGCTTGCGAGCCGTGGCGCATGCTTTCGATGATGGCCCGTCTACCCGGCTTTCTGCCCTGCTGGCAGACCACCATGGGATCGACACGCCGCGGGCGCTTATCCATCAGGTGTATCGAGAACAATGGCCTGTACAACAGATGGCTCCCCTTGTGGTCAAGGCTGCCGAAGAAGACGATGCTGTTGCAAGCAAGCTCATCCGCGAGCAGACGCGTTTGCTTGCCCAACAAATTGCGGGATTGGCCAATCGGGCTGAGGCCATCACGCCCCGTATCGCGCTCCTGGGCGGACTCAACAAGGAGCCGTTCTACAGGCAGACCCTGGTATCGGCGCTGCTTGCGAGCTTACCGGAATGGATCGTGCAGGAACCAGTCGCCCCACCTGTGATAGGTGCCCTTCAACTAGCGATTAAAAACAGGATGTAGAGCGCTCACGAAGTGCCGTTTTCTTCCTCAAACAGGCGGCTCGATCCCTGCGCCCAGGCATCGATTTCGCGGAGGCATTCACGGCGGCGAGCCTTGAGTAGCTCGCTGATCTCGTCCACAACATCGTCCTGATCGCGTTTTTCGAGTTGGGCGAGGATGCGGGCTTGCAGGTCAAGTATGGTCAGCAAATGGGCGTTGTTGTCGGCGAGTTCGACGAGGGCGCGGCTCAACATCTCCGCTGTCGTCTTCTGATGTTTGGTGCCATCTGTGCTTTTCATCTTTTCCTCTTCCCTCCTCGCTCTTCCCTAAAATCACCTGTTCCGACGATTTTCTACAAGGTCGTCCACGACGCCCGGATCGGCCAGCGTGCTCGTGTCGCCTAGGTTTTCGTAGTCGTTCGCCCCAATTTTGCGCAGGATGCGACGCATGATTTTGCCAGAGCGTGTCTTCGGCAGCGAGGGCGCAAACTGGATATGATCGGGTTTGGCAATGGGGCCAATCTCGTTGCGCACATGCTGGACCAGTTCGTCACGCAGATTTTCTGTCGGCTCTTCGCCCACATTCAGCGTCACATAGGCATAAATACCCTGGCCTTTGATGGGATGTGGATACCCGACTACAGCAGCCTCGGCTACCTTTTCGTGCGAGACAAGCGCGCTTTCGACCTCTGCGGTGCCCATCCGGTGACCCGACACGTTGAGCACATCATCCACGCGGCCCGTGATCCAGTAATACCCATCCTCGTCGTGGCGGCAGCCATCGTCTGTGAAGTATTTCCCTTCGTGCGTGGAGAAATACGTGTGGACAAAGCGGGGATCGTCTTTGTAGACCGTTCGCGCCTGCCCTGGCCACGAATCGGCGATGACGAGGACGCCTTCTGTTGCGCCTTCCAGCACGTTGCCCTCCGGATCCAGCACCTGCGGCTGAATGCCAAAGAAAGGCAGCGTAGCAGAACCAGGTTTCTGCGGGATGGCTCCAGGCAACGGCGTGATCATGATACCGCCGGTCTCCGTTTGCCACCAGGTGTCGATGATCGGGCAGCGGCTGTCGCCTACCTCCTCACGGTACCACATCCACGCCTCCGGGTTGATCGGTTCGCCGACGGTGCCCAGCAGCCGCAGGGACGAACGGCTCGTCCGTTCAACGAATTCATCGCCCTTCGCCATCAGTGCCCGAATGGCTGTCGGGGCGGTGTAGAACTGGGTGACCTGATGCTTATCGACCACTTCCCAGAACCGCGCTGCGTCGGGATACGTGGGCGTGCCCTCGAAGAACACCTGCGTGGCGGCGTTGACCAGCGGGCCGTAGACGATGTATGAATGCCCGGTAATCCACCCGACATCGGCGGTGCACCAGAAGACATCCCCATCGTGATAATCGAAGACGTACTGGTGCGTGAGGCTGGTGTAGACGAGATAGCCGCCTGTGGTATGAACGACGCCCTTAGGCTTGCCCGTTGAGCCACTGGTGTAGAGAATGAAGAGCGGGTCTTCGGCATCCATCACCGTGGGCTCGCACTCGGGCTCCACGGTTTCGACAGCGTCGTGATACCACTGGTCGCGCCCCCCGACCCAGCCAATGTCACCGCCCGTTCGTTTGACAACGAGCACCGTTTTTACGTCGGGGCAGCGTTCCAGCGCCTTGTCAGCGTTTTGCTTCAGTGGAACCGCTTTTCCACCCCGCATGCCTTCGTCGGCAGTGATGAGATACGTGGAGTCGCAATCGAGAATGCGGTCGGCCAGCGAGTCGGGCGAGAAACCGGCGAAGACCACCGAATGGATCGCTCCGATACGGGCACAGGCGAGCATCGCGTAGGCCGCTTCGGGAATCATCGGCAGGTAAATGGTCACGCGGTCGCCTTTCTGCACGCCATGCTTTTTGAGCACGTTGGCGAGGCGGCAGACGTGATCGTACAGTTGCTGATAGGTGATGTGCTCCGCACCATCGTCGGGGTTATCTGGCTCGAAAATGAAAGCCGTCTGCCCGGCCCGTTCGTCGAGATGGCGATCAATGCAGTTGTAGCAGGCATTGAGCTTCCCTCCTTCGAACCAGCGGATATGTACATCATGTGATGCGAACGACACGTTTTTTACCGTGTCAAATTTTTCTATCCAGGTAAGGCGTTTGGCCTGGTCGCGCCAGAAGCTTTCGTTGTCCTTCACCGACCGCTCGTACAGATCGAGGTACGCTTCCATCGTCTTAACATGTGCCCGCGCGCGGAAATCGTCGGAGGGTTCGAATACCTGTCCGTGCCCCGAATAGGCAGCGGTTACTTGATCTGCAGAGGTGTCAGCCATTGTGGTTGGGTGATTTGCGTCTAAGAGACTAAGAGGCTAGAAGACTAAGAGGCTAGAAGACTAAGAAGCTGAATGCCAAGATCCTAGACTCGTAGGCTCCTAGATTCTTAGTCTCATACCGAACGTGCGTTCCGAAGCGACTGCTCCGACCTAATCCAGCGACTCCGGCGGATAGTCCTTCGGATCAAACGACGGTGGAGGAAACTGCGGATTCATGTCTTCGAGCGTATCCAGCAGAAGTTGGCTGATGACGAGGTTGCGAAACCAGCGCTCTTCGGCAGGGATGACATACCAGGGGGCGTATGCTGTAGAACAACGTTGCAGGGCAATTTCATATGATTCCATGTAGACATCCCATAGCTTGCGCTCGGCCAGATCGCCTGGATTAAACTTCCAGTGCTTCTCGGGATAATGCAGACGGCGGCGCAGACGCTCCAACTGGTAATCCTTCGAGATGTGCAGCATAATTTTGACAATTCGCGTGCCCCGATCTGCCAGCAACCGCTCAAAGTTGTTGATATGCTCGTAGCGTTTTTCGAGACGGGCGGGCGGCACCAATCCATGCACCCGCACGACGAGCACATCTTCGTAGTGGGATCGATTGAAGATGGTGATCATACCCGCTGGCGGCACCCGCAGATGCACACGCCAGAGAAAGTCGTGTCGCTGTTCGAGGTCCGTCGGCTTCTTGAAACTTGGCACACGTACGCCCTGCGGGTTGATGCCTTTGGTCACTGCCCGGATAGTGCTGTCCTTGCCGCCCGTATCCATCGCCTGGAGGACGATCAGGAGTGACTGCTTGCTCTCGGCATACAACTGCTCCTGCAAGTCGCGCAGCCGGTCCCGGTTGGCTTTGAGGTGCTCCTTGGCAGCGTCTTTGTCAGTCAGGCCCTGCGTGTCGGAGGTGGCCCGGTCGGCGAGGCGGAAGGGCTCGCCTGGTTTTATCCGATAGCGGTCGTAATCAAAGGAAAGGGCAGACATGCTAGCTATTCGATTGGGGATTTGGGATGGACTCCCAATCTATCATCCCAAAACGCCAATCCAAAATCCGATTCAGCTTTGTTGCAGCTTTGTGTCTGCCACGTCCTCTACGGGTTGCATACCGCGAACGGCATTGCACAAAAAAACCGCATCGGCCTGCTGCACATCTTCGGGATAGACCACCTGCTCCTCAACGTCGTCTCGGGTAGCCAGCAGATGTCGGCGGTACACGCCATTCAGCAATCCAGAGGATATGGGTGGCGTCAGTAGTGCGTCGCCTTGCTGGATGAAAATATTTGTCCGCGAGCCTTCCGTCACTTCGCCCCGCTCGTTGACAAACAGCACCTCGCCAAAACCCTGCGCCTGGGCCTGTTCGAAAGCCGATTCATAGACGGCCCGGTTGGTCGTCTTATGATAGAATAAGGGATTGCTGGAGTCGATTGGTTCCTCTGCAAAGGTGACACGCCCGAACGACTCAGGTTCGTCTTCGATGACCCCTGCCCACGCACTGAAGCGGCCTTCCTTACTGAGCGTCACACGCACCCTCCACGTACCGCTGGCTGCCAACGTACCCAATACGCTATTCACACCGCTCCGAAAACTTGCCTCGTTAAAGGGAATGTCGAAATAAGCCGCCGAGTCGCGCAACCGCTCGACGTGCCCATCGAGCAGGGCAATGGAGCCATCTTCGGAGCGCATGGTCTCGAAGAGATCAAAATCCGCCATCATCTCACTGGTTTTTCTGGTTAAAAATTGGGTCTTGAGGACACATTCATCGTATTCCGCATCGGCATCAGAATCCCACACAATGCCGCTGCCCGTGCCCATGCGCCCTTCTTCGCCGCTGATCTCGACAGTGCGAATGGCCACGTTGAACACGGCGCGCTGGTCAGGCGCGATGTAGCCGAGGGCTCCGCAGTATACGCCGCGTGGTCCCGTTTCGAGATCACGGATGATCTGCATGGCCCGGATCTTGGGTGCCCCCGTCACAGAACCACACGGGAAAAGCGCGGCGAAAATATCAGCATACGACATGCTCCTTCGCAACTGCCCTGCCACCGTTGACGTCATCTGGGTGAGCGTCTCGTACGTTTCGGTCGTGAACAAGTCGGGGACGACCACCGATCCCGGCTCGCACACCCGCGAAAGGTCGTTGCGCAGCAAATCGACAATCATCAGGTTTTCGGCGCGGCTCTTGGCGTCGTGCGCGAGCCAGGTACGCAGGTCGGCATCTTCCCGCACTGTCCGTCCCCGGCGTACCGTGCCTTTCATCGGTCGGGTAACAATGCGTGATTTATCGCGGCGAAAGAACAATTCCGGCGAGAGGCATAGGAGAGTCGTCTCTCCCAGGTTCAGCAGGGCGCTATAGGGCACCTGCTGCCGCTGCCGCAACGTTGCATACAACGAGACCGGCGATCCCGAAAAAGTAAAATGCACCCGATCCGTAAAATTGATCTGGTAGACATCACCCTCTCGAATATGAGCTTTGACGGCGGCGATCTTGTCACGGTAGGCTGCCCGACTGATGGCGAGATGGGCCTCTTCCACCTCAAATTCCTGCCTGGAGAAGGGCATCAACAAATCGGCAACCTCTTCCTTTCCAAGCACTGTGGGTGCTTCATACACTCCGAACCAGATTAGCGGCTGTGTAGCTTCAGCAAATGCCTCGAATGCAGGCTTCTCGAAAGCATAGCCCGCCTCGTACGATAGATATCCGGCGACGTAGGCTCCAGCCGCAACTGCTTCGTCTACCTCTGCCAGCACACCGGGTACCTCTTCTAGATCGTTCGCCGTCAACAAGCGCGATGGTCCTGCAAAAAGCAGACAGACGTGGTTTTCATCGTCCAGGCGAGCCGTGTCGAAAAGCAACGTGCCGGGCTGAAAGAGACCTTGAGCAAGCGGAGAAGAGATAGCAGCCATGCAGGTTGATCCATTCATTGGAAGACGAAGAACGACCACTCGTCTAGCAGGATCCGCCGCCAAATGGTCTGTGGTTGCCTGATAGAGGTCTTTCCCAACAAGCTTTTCGCATCAATTCCTCTGTTTCCTCAAATGAAGTTTGGGAAGTGGTTGTATTTTAATAGGTCTATCCTTCGATCATTCGGTTGTGCGGTATGCATCACGCACACCCTTTTACCCATAGACCTTTATGCAACGTGACCATACCAAATGGTGGAGCCCCAGCCTCGGGCGAGACATGGAGATGCTCGTCTTCGGCCATACGGGCACACCACTGCTGGCCTTCCCGTCCAGCATGGGCCGCTTCTTCGAGTGGGAAGACTTCGGCATGGTGAATGCCCTGGCCCACCAGTTCGAAAACGGCCACAACCAGCTCTTCTGCGTCGACTCGGTTGATAGCGAGAGTTTCTACAACAAGCACGTCGATCCCTACACCCGCATCAAACGGCACCAGCAATACGAGCGCTATATCCTCGACGAGGTGCTGCCGTTCGTTTGCAATCGTAGCGGGCAGGACTTCATCATGGCAGCGGGTGCGAGCTTCGGAGCCTATCACGCAGCCAACTTCGTCCTGAAACAGCCGTGGCAGTTTGGCAAGCTCATCGCTATGAGTGGGGCCTTCGACATCAAAGGGCAAATGGACGGGTTCTACAACGACGATGTCTACTTCAGCAACCCCGTAGACTACCTGCCCAACCTCAGCGATACAGACACGCTCGATGCGCTACGCCACACGCAGATCACTCTGACGACCGCCGAGCACGATCCCTGCAAGGACGGGAATCTCCATCTGGCCTACCTGCTCGACCAGAAAGGCATCCCCTACACGCTCGACCTGACGCCGGATGCCTTCGGCCATGACTGGCCCTGGTGGTGCGATGTTATCGCCAAGCACATCGCCTAGACAAGCCAGCCCGTTTCGATAGAGATGCCCCAGCGAGGCGTCTCTACATCCCCCACTTTTCAATCATATCACCCCCATGGCAACGAATAAAACCATCAAAAAAATAGGCATCCTGCGCGGGATGGAAACGACCTTTCCCGACGGCCTGATTCCGCACATCAATGACCATTACGGCGACAAAGGCATCCAGGCCGAATACATCCAGATCGACGCGGTTCGCATGGATGGCGACCCGGTATACGCGGTCATCCTCGACCGTATTTCGCATGAGGTGCCGTTTTACCGCTCGTATCTGAAATGGGCCGCGCTCAAAGGGACGTACATTGTCAACAACCCGTTCTGGTGGAGTGCCGACGACAAGTTCATCGACAACGTCATCGCCGAGGCGGTGGATGTGGCGGTGCCAAAGACGGTGATTCTGCCGCACAAGGAGCATCCCGAAAACACCGACAGCAACACGTTCCGCAACCTCAACTTTCCCATCGACTGGGACAGCGTCTTCGACTACATCGGCTTTCCAGCGTTTATGAAACCACACGATGGCGGCGGCTGGCGCGGTGTCACCAAGGTGCACAACCCCGAAGAACTCTTCGACGCCTACAATGACTCGGGCCACGACTGCATGATGTTGCAGGAAAACATCGACTTTGAGGATTACTATCGTTGCTATGGAATCGGGCAGAATGACGTGCGCATCATGCGCTACAACCCGCTGGCTGGTAACCCCGCCGCCCGCTACTTCGAGATCAGCGACGAACCCGCCGACCCGAAATTGATCGAGAAGATGGAGCGAGACGTGCTGGCGCTGTGCAAGGCCCTCGGCTACGATATGAACACCGTCGAATTTGCCGTGCGCGATGGCATCCCCTACGCCATCGACTTCATGAACCCCGCCCCCGACGCCGACTATCACAGCGTCGGCCAGGAAAACTACGAGTGGGTCGTTAAGACCATGGGCAAGTTCCTCGTGAAGAAAGCCAAGCAAGCCAAACGCAAGAAGCAATTCTCGGCCCACGGCGCGCTTGAAGGATGATTTTACGAGGGGGAGAAAGGAGGAAAGCGTGAAAGGGAGAGGTTGAGTTCTTCTCTTCAGCTTCCTCCTGCCAACCTTCCTTCTTTTCTCCCTCTCCCCCTCTCTCCCTTTCCCCTTTCCCAGACCATGTCCGATCAGCTACAGACTGCCATTGCCGACTACCACGCGCTTATCGCGGACGACCTGACGGCGGCGGAAGAGCAACTCGCTGCACTGATGAGCAAGCAGGTCGAAGGCAACGTCACTTTCGGCGACCGCCCGATGGCGAACTCACTACGGCCCACGTTTCTGACCGAACGGACGTATAATGCCGTGCAGGATACGGTCTACCTGATCCGGCAGGCGCTGCTGACAATCGCTGCCAACTTCTTCAACAATACACAAGTGCTGAAAGAGGAATTGGCAATGGAGGATTGGGAAATCGAACTGGCATCGATCCCGACCAACGTGATTCGCCTCTCGGTCTTCTCACGGATGGACTCGTTCCTGACGAAGACTTCGTTCAAGTTCGTCGAGATCAACGCCGAGAGTCCGGCAGGCATCGCATATATCCACGAGTTGGGTCGCATCTACCGCGAGTTGCCGATCTTCAAAACGTTCGAGAAAAAGCACCCGGTGCGGTTCGTCTCGCCCATGGAGCACACGCTGGCGGCGATGCTCCAGATCTACCATGAGCAGTTCGACGGCAAGCAAGAGCGACCGACCATCGCCATTGTGGATCATCTCGATGTGCCCACCATCCACGAGTTCAGGTTGCTCAAGCAGTACTTCGAGCGGATGGGCTTCCCGACGGAGATCATCGATCCGCGGGCGCTGGAATGCCACGATGGCTGGATCTATGCCAACGGGCGCAAGATCGACATCCTGTACCGCCGCCTGCTGATGAACGAGTTTTACGCCATCAAGGATGACTGCCAGCCGTTCCTGGAAGGCTACCTCGCGCAGAAAACGTGTTATTTAAACACCTTCCGCACGAAGCTCGTGCATAAAAAAGCGATCTTTGCCTTCCTCACCGACGAGAAATACACCCATGTGCTGAGCCGGGAACAGCAAGAGGCAATCCGTGAACACATTCCATGGACGCGGATGTTGCGTGAGCAAAATACTACGTTTCGCGGCCTCAAAATCGACCTGCTGGAGTTCGTAAGAGCCAACCGCAAATACTTCGTCATCAAGCCCAACGACGAGTATGGCGGCAAGGGGGTCACGCTGGGCTTTGCGGCTTCACAGGAGGAATGGGAGACGGCGATTGCTGCCAGCTTTGAGGGGGATTATGTGGTGCAGGAATGTGTCGATATTCACCGCGAACCGTTCCTTGTGAAAGCCGGTTCGTCGTGGGAGATGGTGCCTACCATTATCGATCTCGACCCCTATCTTAACGGCCCGCTCATGGGCGGCTGCCTCACACGCACTTCTGCCTCCAACCTCGCCAACGTGACGGCGGGCGGTGGCACGCTTCCGATGTTCATCTTACGCTATACCTATGACGATCCCTACGTCCGATTCGCCGAGTAACCCTGCGCCTATCAAGGTAGCAGTGCTTGATTTGTACGACGGCGAGGAGAACCAGGGCATGCGGGCCATCCGCGAGCTACTGACCGACGCCGACGGTGCTTTTTACGGACTTCCCCTCCACTTTCAGATCTACGAGACCCGCCTCAAAGACGAACTGCCCGGCCTCAACCACGACATCTATCTATCCAGTGGCGGCCCCGGCAGTCCGTTCGATGGGGAGGGCAAAGCGTGGGAGCGGCATTATTTTGAGTGGCTGGATACGCTCTGGAATCACAATCAGCAGCATCCAGCCTCTGAGACCAAGCATGCGCTCTTCATCTGCCATTCCTTTCAGATGATGTGCCGCTTTTTTGAGGTGGCGCAGGTGACGAAGCGCCGGTCGGAATCCTTTGGCATTTTCCCGGTCCATAAGACGGAGGCGGGATTTCAAGATCCGTTGTTCGAGCCGCTGTCGGAGCCGTTCTACGCTGCTGACTTCCGCAAATGGCAGGTGGTGCAGCCCGATGCACAGCGGCTGGCTGATCTCGGCGCGCAGGTGCTGGCCTGCGAAAAGATCCGCCACCACGTCCCGCTCGAACGCGCCACGATGGCGATCCGCATTTCGCCGGAAATCGTCGGCGTGCAATTCCACCCGGAGGCTGACCCGCCCGGCATGAAAAAACACTTCAAAGATCCCAAACGCCGTGCTTTCATTGCCCGGCATCACGGCCAGGAAAAGTACGACCGCATCATCCACCGGCTCGAAGATCCGACGTTTTTGAAACGCACCCACGACGTCTTCATCCCTACCTTCCTGCGGCAGGCCATTGAGACCCTGCGTCCTGCATGTGTAGCCATGAAGGACGCTTGAGCCGATGCTGATTTCGAAGCAGCAAATACTGACGCGCCACCGCACCTCCCTGCGAGGCTCCCTGCGAGCGGCATATATCGACTCGCAGGCGCTGGGCATTCGCAAGCCCTACTTTGTGTACGAGCCGCCAGAGTTGCCCACGCTACGCCGCGTTCCTCTCCTCTACCTTTTTCGTGGGCACGAACGCGAGTGGGTCAACATGAACGAGGATCGCTCGCGCAAGAAAACCACCGCCATCGAAGACCTCGACCAGATGATCGCCGATGGGGTCATCCCGCCCGTCATCGCGGTGATGCCGGGCCTCAACAGCGACAACAACCACATCCCGTCGCTTGGGATTGATATGGTGGGCACCTGGCTACCTACTTATGAGGGATTGGGCACGGGTCGTTTCTGGCACT
>DATGCC010000335.1:0-3368 GCA_035312345.1 Rhodothermales bacterium | reverse complement strand
CCTACAACGTCATCTACGGCGATGCCGTAGCCTGGCTCGATGCCGAAACCGTAGACTATCTCACGCCCCAGCTGTACTGGCCTTTTGGTGGCGGGCAGGACTACGGCAAGCTGGCTCCGTGGTGGGCCTCGGTGCGGAACGAACGGCATCTCTATCCCGGGCATGGACTGTATCGATCCGATGCGAACACGTTCAGCGGAACGCTCTTTGCCGCTAACGAAGTGCCCCGGCAGGTGCGGTTCAACCGCGATCACCCGGACATTCTGGGCAGCGTTTTCTTCCGGGCAGAGAACATCACCCGGTTTAGCTCCAAAGGCTTTGCCGATTCGCTACAGACAGATCTCTACCGCTTCCCTGCGCTTACGCCGCCTATGGCCTGGAAAGACCAGACGGCACCGGGCAGGCCCGCCAATCTGGATTTTACGTGGACGGGCACCGATGAAGGCACCTTAACCTGGTCACCTCCCCAGGACATGGGCTCTGAGGCAGAGACCAGGCGTTATGCTGTTTACCGCGTGCGGTCGGAGAATGAGCCGAATTTCGAGGAGGCGATGCAAGACGGACGCAACCTGCTGGCCGTCACTGGCGAGACGAGCATCACGGACCGGCCTGGCATTGCATCGGAGCCCTACTATTACGTGGTCACCGCTGTCAGTGCCAATTCGATAGAGGGTGATCCAAGCAATGTAGTTATGGCAGAGGGGCGCGCTGTGGCTATCGAGAAGGAGCAGCCGGTGCAGTTTGTGCTGCACCAGAACTATCCCAACCCGTTCAATCCCAGCACAGAAATCAGGTTCACCCTGGATATACCGATGCAGGTGAGCCTGCGCGTGTACAATGCTCTGGGCCAAGAGGTGGCTACGCTCATCGACGCGGATTGGCGGGATAGGGGTACCCACACGGTACGCTGGAAAGGAGCGGACAACGCCGGAAGACAAACCCAGAGTGGTGTTTATTTCTATACCCTGGATGCAGGTACGGAGCGCGTGACCCGGCAGATGGTGTTAATTAAGTGAGGGTTATTTGATGAGCGTGATCGTCTGCGTCTCACTAAAGACGATGCCTGAGAAACCTTCCACTTGTAATCGATAGAAATACGTTCCAGCGGACAGATCGCGTCCGTCAAACGTGCGCTCGTATACGCGCCCTGCTTCCCGGAAGGCCTTTTCGAGTTGCATCACCTCACGACCCAGCACATCATAGACAGATAACAGAACGGTGCCATCTTGTTCCAGGAAGTAGCGGATGGTGGCCGATCCTGTGGTCGGGTTCGGGAAGCTTTCGGTGAGGGTGTAGGTCGTCGGAGTCTCCTCCTGATTCTGGTTGCCTGTGATGAGCAGGTTCTCCACTTTTGAAATGATCTCGGGAATCATTTCGTGATTGTTGTTGCCGGGACAGGCCGTTGAGGCTCCGCTCCAATCGCGGTGACCGCGGATGCTCTCGGGTGCGACCTCGTAGGCTTCGCTGAGGAAAGCGAACATCGTCACCAGCGAGTCGATGGCGGCAGGCGTCATCACATCGTTGCAGGGAAAGCCGGGTTCGGGCGGATGGTAGCAGCCCAGCACACATACGCCGATATTGCCGGTGTTATGACCGCCCACATGGGCTCCCAGTGCCAGGCGCGGAAGGTCTTCGAGCGCCACCTGCGTGAGGAAGGGACGGCCCTGGTACAAACGACCCGACTGGTCCATCACAAACTGGTAACCGATGTCGCTCCAACCGCGCACATCCTGGTGCAATTCCTGAATAGCTTTGAGTTGCTGCAACCCTTCGGCTTCCGTATCGGCCCGGTAGCCCGCCGCGTGATGAAACGTGATAGCATTGTACGAGGGATTCGCCAGCGGGGAGGGGGTTCCTTTAAAGGGTTCTGCGCCCCATTCGGACCGTGCATTCATCACCGGTGGAATGATGAGCCCATCTGCTGGGGTGAAGATTTCTGCTTCACCAGCACGCTGGCGGGCCGTATAATCTGCATCCTTGCGGTTGTCGAAGACGCCTGCACCGCTCAGGGAGACGGTGCCTTCGGATGAGAAGCGAAGCTCGAAGCGTTGGTCGTCGCGGAAGATTTCACCCCGGTAGCCCCCTGCAAACGTATCATCCGTTGCAGAAGGAATGAGGCGAAGCGGGAGCCAGTCGGTCCAGCCGGTCGGTTCGGCGAAACGAATCCAGCCTTTCGTATCGGCAGGCGCGAAGCCTTGCAGCACGATACCATTAAAGGAACCGTTTATGGGCCCACTCTCGAAGGTGTACGTATTCGTTTTGCCTGCCTGCTCAATCTGCGGGGCGTCGAGCGTGACGGTAGCGTGTACCATGTCGCCGTACAACTGGGCCTGCGCGGGCGCGGCGACGAAAAGAAAGAGCGCGAAAAGAAGCAGCCGCTTCATAGGGAAATCGGGTACTGATGAAGTGATTTGGGTCATTAGCGCCTTCGGCGCGTCATTGGCTTCGCTGTCATTGGTTATGGATAGTCACTCGTCGGAGTCAAGCATCAATGACGCGAACGCAGTGAGACAATGACGTGAGCATCGTGAATCAATGACCCACGAATGAGGCGAGCAACGCGAGCCATTTAGAACGACAGGTCAACGGTGAACCAGTGCGTCTGTTCGAGGCGGCCGAAGTCGGCGTAGGCATAGTCGAAGCGGGCGCGGAGGCTGCGGTCTACGCGCAGGTTGAGGCCCGCGCCGAAGGTCAGGCCTTCTTCGCCATCTTCTTCGAACAGGTTGCGGTATCCGGCTCGTAGCGCAATCAATCCCCGAAAGCTGTATTCGCCGCCGACGTTGACGTACTCGCTGTTGTCGTTGGGATGGGCGGCGTCGCTCGAAAGGACGAGGCGGTGGTTGGATGTGCGAAACGCATCCCAGGCGAGACCTACGCGGAAGATCAAGGGCAGCGCAAATTCATCGGTCTTGTATTCTGCGTTCACGATTTCGACGTTGCCATCGGTATTCGGGTTGGGATCGTCGCTGAAGAAGATGTCGCGGCCATCCATCCGCATCTTCGGCCCAAAGTTGGACATGCTTGCGCCGAGGCGTAGGCGCTCGTAAGGCGTCGTAAAGAGCGTGCCGAAATCGAATGCGATAGAGGAGGCCGTGCTGTGCCAGATGCGTTCCTGGATGAACTTCACCGAGCCGCCGAGCGAGAAGCGGTCTGTCAACGCCCGTCCGTAAGAGAGTTGGATGGCGAAGTTCTGCGACTTGAAGCGTTCGCCCGTGCCCTCTGGTTCATCGGCCGTCCGCACATCCATCTCGCCAGAGTCGAGGAAGATGATAGAAGCAGCGATGGTGCCTATGTTGCCCAGGTTCGTACCGAAAGCAGCGAAGTTGTAGGATATATCGGCGAGGTATTGCGTGTGCGCCAGTTGCACC
>DATGCC010000334.1:0-2269 GCA_035312345.1 Rhodothermales bacterium | reverse complement strand
AGGTTTTAGGTTACAGGTTTAAAGATACATGACCGGGCGTCCAAGCAAAACCTGTAACCTGACAAACCTCACAACCGAATCAGATCAGCAGCTTGTTCGGCGCGGCGGCGAGTTTCGGCGGCGGCGGTGCCGGTAGCGGTGACGTGGCCCATCTTGCGGCGCGGACGGACGTCATTTTTATCATAGAGATGAATGGCTACGCCAGGAATATTCAGCGCTTTAGGAAAACCATCGAACTGGGGCTTGCCCTCGCGGTGGCCCAGGATGTTGATCATCACGGCCACGTCTTCGCGCAGGTCGGGCTGGCCGAGGGGCAGGTCCAGCACGCCGCGTACGTGGTTCTCAAATTGTGAGGTGTAGCATCCTTCAATCGAATAGTGCCCGGTGTTGTGCGGGCGCGGAGCCAGTTCATTGACCAGCACCCGGCCGTCCTCCATCTCGAACAGTTCAACGGCTGTGATCCCTACGCCCTCAACCGCCTCGACGGCAGCCAGCCCGATGCGCCGCGCTTCGGCCGTGATTTCTGGACTGATGGCGGCAGGCACGACGACGGCGTGGCAGCGATGATCCTGCTGCTCGGTGTAGGCGACGGGGTAAATGACGTGCTGCCCGCCCGGACGCCGTGCTACCAGGACGGCCAACTCGCGGACAAACGGCGCAAAGGCTTCGACCAACAGACCGTCCTCGGCGGCGAGGTCAGGCCAGGCTTTGCGTAGTTCATCGGGTGTGTGGACGGTGGCGTTGCCATAGCCGTCGTACGAGCCCCGGTACTTCTTCAGCAGGACGGGATAGCCAAAATCCTCGGCTGTCGCGAGAGCCTCCTCCTGGGTCGCGCAGCAGGCAAAATCAGGCACCGGCAGGCCTGCCTCAACCATCTTGTTCTTCTGCACGCCTTTGTCGCGGATAAGGGTGAGCGTGTCCGGGTGGGGCCAGAGGGCCGTCTCCTCGGGCAGCACCTCCATCAGGGAATCGGCAGGAGCCCATTCACTCTCGACGGTCACAGCGTGGCAGCCGATGGCGAAGGCGCGTAGCACATCCTGGTTTTTCCAGTCGGCGAACAGGGATTCGCCGAGGCCCTCAATGGCACCAGTGGGGCGGGGAGCCAGAAAGCGAACATGTAGCCCCATGCGAATGGCGGCGAGGGCCATCATGCGTCCGAGTTGACCGCCGCCGAGGATTCCCAGCGTGGGAAAAGGATTGGGTGATGCCATGAAAAATTGAGCGTTGAAACAGGAGTGCTTTGTGTGTACCGAGTGTTGTTAGTTATCAGCCATCAGTCCTACGCTTTTAAAAGCAGCTAGTGGAGTAATGGAATACTTCAAAAACAAGCCTCTTCTACTCAGACCGCGTCTGCAAAAACGCATCCAGTTCTTGCAAATCAGCCACGAGTACGTCACGGGCTTTGGAGCCCACAAATGGCCCGACGATCCCGGCTTCTTCGAGTTGATCGACGATGCGGGCGGCGCGGGTGTAGCCAACCGAGAGCTTGCGTTGCAACAGCGACACCGACCCCTGCTGATGCTGCACGATGATACGCGCAGCCTCCTCGAATAGATCGTCGGCTTCGTCAAGACCGAGTGAATCACTGAGGTCATTCTCGCTTGGCTCTTCGCTGGGCGGCAGGATGTACGGCCCCGGTCCGGGCTGTTCGCTGATGAAGGCCATGAGGCGGTCTACCTCGTCCACCGAAACGAACGGACCTTGCAACCGGAGCAGGCGGCTGCCGCTCATGTAGAGCAAGTCGCCGTTGCCGACGAGGCCCTCGGCACCGTTCTGGTCAAGGATGGTGCGGGCGTCAATTTTGGAGGCGACCTGATAGGCTACGCGGGAGGGGAAGTTGGCCTTGATCAGGCCGGTAATCACATCCACCGATGGGCGCTGGGTAGCGAGGATGAGATGGATGCCCACAGCCCGCGCCATCTGTGCGAGGCGGGCAATCGGCGCTTCGATGTCTTTGCCTGCCGTCATCATCAGGTCGGCCAACTCGTCCACGATGACGACGATGTAGGGGAGGTGGCGGTGATCATCCTTCGGATCAAGTTTGCCTTGTGCCAGCTTCTTATTGTAATCCTTGATGCCGCGCACGCTGGCTTTCGAGAGCAGATCGTAGCGGCGTTCCATCTCGCGCTCGCAGCTTTTTAGCACACCCAGTGCTTCCATGAAGTCGGTGATGATGGAGTCCTCGCCGTCTTCACGGATGGCGAGGTAATGATCGATCATCTCTCGATACTGCTGCAACTCGATCTTCTTTGGGTCGATCATTACGAAC
>DATGCC010000333.1:0-2239 GCA_035312345.1 Rhodothermales bacterium | reverse complement strand
CGAGCGGGGCTCCCTCTTCGAGGGCTTGCTGCACATCGGCTACGGCGTCCTGCACATCGTACTCGACAGCGACGAGTTCGGCGGCGTCCTGCGCAGCGGCTTTCGTCTCGGCAATGACGACGGCCACGCCATCGCCCACATGATGCACTTTATCGACAGCAAGCGGCCAGTGCGGCGGCTCTTTCATCTCTTCGCCGATCTGCCAGCCCGTCGGGATCGGGTTGATACCATCGTCTTTCATATCCTGCCCCGTGAAGACGGCAACGACGCCCTCGTGGTCGAGCGCAGGCTGGGTGTCGATGCTGTTGATGCGGGCGTGGGCGTGCGGGCTGCGGACGATGACGGCGTGGGTCATGTTCGGCAACACAATGTCGTCAGTGTAGGTACCGCGACCCGTCGTAAACCGCCGATCCTCTACACGTTTGACGGAGTTTCCTATGTATTCAGGCATTGGGATTGGGGCTGTTGGGAATGGAAAAGGGAAGATGGGAATTGGTTATCAGGAAAAATGTTGGATGGTGATTCGTTGCGCTGTCATTCTGTTTGCTTCGCTCACGTCATTAGCTCACTGCGTTCGCGTCATTGGTCATTCGGGAGCCTTGTCTTCTAATGACCAATGACGTGCCGAAGGCACTAATGACAGCGCAGCCAAGGACGCGCCGCAGGCGCAAATGACCATCCCAGTTCCCTCACGACTCCGTCTCGCCGGGATACTGCTCCTCTTCGGCCAAATGATGCACCGGTTCGACCATTTCTTCGCCCACTTCGGTCGGCTCTTCCGACTCACCCTTACCGTACTCTGCGGCGTATCGAATGGCGGCTACGATGTTATGATAACCGGTGCAGCGGCAATAATTCCCTTCGAGGGCGTGGCGGATTTCGTCTTCACTCGGATCGTCATTGCGCTCAAGCAGATCGGCAGCGGCCATGATGACGCCGGGCGTGCAGAAGCCGCATTGCAATCCATGCTTTTCTTTGAAGCCTACCTGCAACGGGTGCAACGCACCGTTCTGCGCAAGGCCTTCTATGGTTGTGACCTCGTGCCCGTTGGCCTGCACGGCAAACATCGTACACGACTTGACGGCGTTGCCATCGACATGCACGATGCAGGCTCCACACTGGCTCGTGTCGCAACCGACGTGCGTGCCTGTCAGCGAGAGCGTCTGCCGCAGAAAATCCACCAGCAGCATCCTCGGCTCGACCTCGGCTTCACGCGAGGTACCGTTAACAGTGACGCGAATTGTTTGAGACATACATTTCCTCCTGGCTCAAGATGGACTCATGACCGCTATAGTAAGCGCTTCCGGAAACTCAGGTAGGGACCCTGCAAGAAAGGAGAAACAGACGCTCCAGAATGCGCTTTCCTGTTCTACCAATTAATAAATTTCCGACTCAGGGTCAAAATATTTTTGTGTTTCGTTTCAGGATAATCGCATCCCCCTTTTTTCGCCTGCCCTTCCACCTCGGCGGTGTGAACGGAAACGCTTCCGCAAACGATGCCGTTAGCAAGATATCTGTTCAGCCAGCCGCCCTCCTTCCGTCCGATGAAAGACCGCATCCACCTGCTTACCACCGCCGCCCGGCTTCGTAGCGAAAACCAGTCTTTCGCGCTCGCCACCGTTGTAAAGATCAACGGCTCGACGTACCGGCGGCCCGGTGCGCGTATGCTCATCGAACAGGATGGCACCACGCACGGCATTATCAGCGGCGGCTGCCTCGAAGGCGAAGTGGCTCAGCAAGCCATAACCTTGATTGAGGAAGGAGGGACCCCGCAGGTGCTGCCCTTCGACCTCACCGACGACGACCTCATCCTGGGCTTCGGCACCGGCTGCAATGGCATCGTGCATGTGCTCATCGAGCCTGTGCCTGCGCCTGGTCGCACCGACCCCACGCAGTTGCTCGACGCCTGCCTCCGCGACCGCTACTTCGGTGTGCTGGCAACCGTCATCGACGTGCCCGATGGCTCCGACCTGCTGGCCCGCCGCCTGCTCCTCCGCGATGACGGCGAGGTGCAGGGCGACCTGTCCGAGGCAGACCTCCGCGACGCCATCCTGGCCGAAGCACCTGCCGTCCGCGCCGAGGATCGCCACCAGATTCAGACGATTACGACAGCGGAGGGCAACGTCGAGGTGCTTTTCGAGATCATCCAGCCGCCTGTTCGCCTCGTCATCTTTGGGACCGGGCACGACGTACACCCCGTGGTGCGTATGGCGAAAGAACTGGGCTGGCCCGTCACCAT
>DATGCC010000332.1:0-8663 GCA_035312345.1 Rhodothermales bacterium | reverse complement strand
GCTGAGACGCCTTAGAAAAGGCCATCGCCTTCCGCTATGTTGGGTTTGACGAGAACCGTTCAAACACAGCAGAGAGACAATGGCCCAGATGCAAGTTACCATCGACACCGACCAACTGAAAGACGTTCTTTCTCATGACCAAGGGATGAAGCTGCTCCTCGAGCAGGTCCTCAACCAGGTGCTTGAGGCCCAGATGACTGAGCATGTCGGTGCCGAGCCCTACGAGCGAACCGAGAGGCGGCGTACCTACCGCAACGGCTACCGCCCTCGTAGGCTCACCACGCGTGTGGGTACGCTCACGTTGCGCGTGCCCCAGAGCCGCGACGGATCCTTCTCCACCGAGTTGTTTCGGCGTTACCAGCGCTCCGAACAGGCCCTCGTGCTGGCCCTCATGGAGATGGTCGTGCAGGGCGTCTCCACACGCAAGGTCACGCGTATCACCGAGCAACTCTGTGGCACGAGCTTCTCCAAGAGCACCGTCAGCGCCCTGTGCGCCGATCTTGACGCCCGTGTCGAGGCCTGGAACGAACGGCGGCTCGAAGCACGCTACCGGTTTCTCATCGTCGATGCCATTGGGGTGAAGGTGCGCCGGGACCGTGCCGTACGCGCCACGAGCCTGCTTGTGGCCGTCGGCATCAGCGAAGCGGGCTACCGCGAGGTCCTGGGCGTCAGTATCGGCGATAGTGAGACGGAAGGCACTTGGTAATGCGAATTCAAAAGCCTTAAGGATCGCGGCCTGCGCGGCGTGGAACTCATCGCCAGTGACAACCACGGCGGTTTGGTCAAGGCCGCCCGTCGCTACGTCCAGGGGGCGATATGGCAGCGCTGTCAGGCTCATTTCACACGCAACGTGTTGAAGGTGACGCCGAAGCATCTCCGATCGGAGATGACGGCCTGGCTGCGCCGCATCTTCCGCAGTGAGAACCAGGCCGAGGCGCGTAGCGCTTTCGAGGCGCTGGCCGAGGAGTTTGAAGGCAAGGCCGAGGCCGCACTCGAGATCTTGGAAGCAGGCCTCGAAGACGCCATCGCCGTGCTGGTGCTGCCGGCGAAGTACCGCCGACGCCTCAGGACGACGAACATGCTCGAGCGGCTCAATGAGGAGCTGCGCCGAAGAGAGCGGGTGATCCGCATCTTCCCGAACAACGACTCGGCGCTGCGGATGATCGGAGCGCTGCTGGTGGAGCAGCACGAAAGGTGGATCAGTAGCAAACGATACTTCAACATGGATGAATACGAGAGCTGGCGACAGGTTCGCCAGGCGCACGCGGAGGCAGAGAATGCTCCCGCACCAATGCACCAGATAGCCTGAAGAGCCCTACATGGGAGGAAGGCTTTTTACAGCAACATGCGGACTTGATCCATGCTCATGTTCGTGCGATTCAAAAAAAGAAGCTTGACGCGGAAGTGGTATCACCGGGAAGATCCTGGGTATGTACTCTATGCTGTTCTGGTAGAATCCTATCGTGTTGAGGGGAAGCCTCGCCAGAGGTTTGTCAAACACTTAGCCAGCATAAGGGGAAGCGCTCTTGATTCGCACCTTCGACGGGGGATGTTCTGGGGTCGGGTTACCTCCAGGTTGGAAGGGATAATGAGCATCTCTCAGCGCCTTCTCCATTGCCTGCACTCAGATCCACAATGCCGGGGCGGTATGCCAGTGCAATTTAAAACAGGAGTGAACCAATCCGATAATTAAGTAAAGCATTAACTGTGCTGAGTATCGCGCACAGCGTTTAGTAAAATTCTGAGAGCCGTTCTCTCCGTCACGACCCTTCCTCCACCATTGAAGCTACTGCTATGAGAAGGTTCCGAATACTTATGCTGGGCACCTTGTTCTTTACAGGGCTCTATCTCGCCGCCTGCGACACAGTGGTGACACCCGCACCCTCCGCTACCAGTGACCAGTCTAGCCTGGCACCTTTAGCCTCCAAGGCCGACAAAGTAGAAATCTGCCATCTGAACGAGGGCGGTGGCTACCATCCTATCAACATCGCCGCTAAGGCAGAGGCAGCGCACCGCGCCCATGGCGATGGTCAGGTTGGCGACGACGTACCGGGCATGCCCGGCTTCAAGTTCGGCGAGCACTGCGTCCTTGAACCCGTGGCGACCTGTCCGTGCTTCACGGCAGCAGACTTGCAAGAAGGCGGTGACATATCTGAGTGCGACGAAGTTCAGACGGACCGTGGATTATTGGCCTTCGTTATTTACGATCAAGCCTTTTTCTCCTTCGCATGCTCTGGAGAGCGTTGCGCCAGTTCGTCTGCATTGTCCTGCGCACTTGACACTGGGGAGGTTTCCAATGTTCTGATTGGCATTACGGCTGAGGAAGACGCCGGGTGCCGGGCATTGATTCGAGACTTTTGCTCGAACGCCGTTGCGGCCAAAGCTGCTACAAACCCGATAGCACCCCTAGCGACGATCTTCACAGACCAGTAGTACTGATGAACCCAAGCAATGAGGTGCTCTCGGCGTGGAAAAAATACCTGAACACGAAATATAGACTCAAGAACGTGTACTGCTCGCCTGAGTCGGTAATACTGCATTACGAAACCGTACAGGCAAACGACGACTGCTCTAAGGTCCGTGTTGGTACTACGGATTGCTACTATCAATAGGTTTAGGGCCAGCACAAGTATCGCTTTTCAGCCAGAAAAGTCCTTGACCCCCCAAGACTATCCGTCATTTGAGGAATTGTGGCAGTCCATCCAGGCATACCATGATGCCCTCAGACAGATGCAGACTGCGTGGAGTGCTGTTCCTCTAGAGCAGCGAGGTGCTCTAGTGTCCCCACCGAATCAGTAGGCCGATCTTCCTGAGGGGTAGGATTCGAAAACGACAACAGATCGGTGAGTGGGGTCTACGACGAACTCAACGACTCACCTACGGAAACCGGCGGAATAAAACATGTGAGCAGCTCCGGAGCCTGGAGGCTCTGATTGGGCCTGACGCTACCAAAACCCCAACATATGGACCGGTACGGAAGCGGGCGGAACCTCGGGCGTTTCCTTCGGGACGAAGAGGTCGTGGGTTCAAATCCCGCCACCCCGACATTAAAAACCGCTTCATACTTCGCGTATGAGGCGGTTTTCTTTGTTTTGTATATCTGCCCCAAATTCAGGTGTCAGCGATAGTGTCAGCGCCAATCCCGCTTCGCACACTACATGGCCTAGTTCCGTTTATTGCCGATATTCGAAAGGGCTCCTAGATCGCGGCTGAAGGGGCCTCTCCCCTCTTCCGTAGCGTGGACCGGTCACGCAACTTGACAGATCGGAGACTTGATCGTGTAAATGCGTGGCGCGTAATGAAAAAGCGAGCCAAGGAAGCGGGTGTTTATGAAAAGATCAGCCTGCACTCGCTTCGTGCCACTGGTATTACAATCTATCTGGGCAATGGTGGATCTCTGGAGCATGCACAGACCATCGCGGGTCACGCCGACCCCCGTACGACGAAGCTTTATGACCGGACAAGTGACCAGGTCTCGCTCGATGAGATCGAGAAGATTGTCATCTAGCGTTGCTAAGACCATCCTTCGTTTGGCAGCGCATAAGGACTGGGCACATGGGTGATATTCATAGCTCTACTCCTGCTCAACTGGAAATAGCAGCCATTTCTGAAACAGGAAGAATGAACGAGACGAGCGGGAGTGTGAAGCCCTCTTCTAGCATCATAGTTGCCGAGCGACGGCCATAACGAACTTTCGAGCGGATACGATTTTGAGATGGCACCTTCGAAAGGTATCTACCGTACGAATCTTTACCCTGACCTTGCCCTAGAAAGTCTGGAATGGACACACGAAGAGACCCTCGATGCACTGCGGTATTTGGAAAATTGCAATTTTGTTGAACTTAAAGGAGAGTAGGCGGAATCAGAATTGCCACCTATCGTAACGACGTTGCCGGGGGCATTCAAGCAAGTAAATCACCCCCCTGATGATGAATTAGAAGATGCAATTCTGGAACACGTGGCAGTGGATCCTAGCAGCTTCTATACTTGGTGGGATCTTCAGGAGGCTTTTGGCTGGACTGATAAGACGCTTAAAAAGATCCTACAGCGGCTGGCCCTGAAAAACTTTATAAGGGTACTGCGTACTTTCGTCCGCAAAGGTACGCTTAGTGTTAAAATCTGCGATTTCTGCTCATTCGCGCAGGTTCCTTTGCAGAGTGCAGCTTCTTCAGGAAGCGTGTCTTTCGATTGCACGCCCTTCAAAACAACCTAAAATAGCCTATTGCACTCTCGGAATCGGGCTTAGCGTACAGTTGCGGGCTGATGTTCGTGATACCCTTAATGACACATTATCTGGGATCCTCTATATTTCGGACATAAGCAGCTACAGAGGCCCCTTCATTCGTGCTGATAGCGTTATCTGACCACCACACGCTCAGGAGGAACGATGAAAAAACAGGGATTGCTACTCACCGTGCTTCTTTTAACCGGTGCCTTCATTACTCTGGAAGGGCTGGCCCAGGTACCTTTGCAAGGACGGGTCACCGAATCCGTCACCAACGCGCCTGTCGCCGGCGCGAACGTGGGTGTGCAGGGGACTGCCGCTGGCACATCCACTGATAACGACGGCCGCTTCGCGCTCACGGTGGATGCCCTGCCCGTGCAACTCACGATAAGTTTCGTGGGCTATGAGACGCGTACGGTAAACGTGACCGATGATGCCTTCCTCAACATCACGCTCAACGAAGCGGATGTGATCTTGGAAGACATGGTCGTCGTCGGGGCCCGCTTTGCGCCGCGCACAGTGATCACTTCGCCTGTGCCTATCGATAACATCAAAGCCGTCGAACTCTTTGCCACCGGTCAGGCCACGTTCGACAAGATGCTGACCTACACCGTCCCGGCCTTCAACTCGTCGCAGCAGACCATCTCCGATGCCACGGCCCACTTCGACCCGGCGGACTTGCGGGGCCTCGGTCCCAGTCGCACGCTGGTGCTGGTCAATGGCAAACGCAAAAACCCGAGCGCCCTGGTATACATCAACGACACGCCCGGCAAGGGGGAGGTGGGTGTCGATATGAAGAGCATCCCGGCCCAGGCCATTGACCGGATCGAAGTGCTACGCGATGGCGCCTCGGCTCAGTACGGCTCGGATGCCATTGCGGGCGTCATCAATATCATTCTGAAAGAAGATACCGGCACGACAGAGGTTAATGGGTTCTCAGGCATAACGAGCGAGGGCGACGGCTTTCGCATCGGATACAGTGCCGACACAGGCTTCGAGGTAGGCGATGGCGGGTTTTTGCATCTGACGCATACCCTCTACAACCAGGAAGAAACGAACCGGCCCGGGGAGCCCTGCACCGGGAACGTTGATTTGAACACCTGCGACGGCCTCTTCGGCGGATTGCTCGGGCTGGTGCAGACCGACGAACACCGCGCCTGGCTCCAGGACAACCCGGACCTCGGCATGCGGGTGGGGATGCCAAAGATGTTCTCGGCAGATATCTACGCGAATCTGGGCCTCCCGTTGGGTGCTGGTACGTTTACGTTCTATGCCAATGGTGGGGTAACCTACCGCGACGGAAAAAGCTATGCCCTGTATCGCACCCCTTACTGGATTCCTGACGAGTTCAACCTGCTTCACGAGCCAAGCAGCACGTATGGCGGTTTCCAGCCCACGTTTGAGACCAGCATCCTCGATCTCTTTGGCACGGCTGGCATCAACGGGCTGGTCTCTGGATGGAACTTCGATCTGAGCAACACCTTCGGGCAGAACACCGTGGATTACACGGTGGCTCAGAGTTTGAATCTTGCCCTGGGGGACAGTAGCCCGACATCTTTCGATCCCGGGGGGTATGATTTCCTGCAAAACGTCATCAACCTGGACGTGGCACGGCATGTCGGGATCGCCACGGTCGCGTTGGGATCGGAGTTTCGTATCGAGAATTTTGGGGCCAACGCGGGAGGAGCCGCCTCGTACGAAGGCAATGGCGCGCAGTCGTTCCCTGGGCTACAGCCGCAGAATGCACGCGACGAGACGCGCAACAACATCGGGGCCTATGCCGATGTGGTGCTCGACCTGACCTCAGCACTCCTCCTCGGTGGGGCCGCACGGTTCGAGAACTACAGCGACTTTGGCAACAGCTTCACCTGGAAGGTGAATGGTCGCTATCTGTTTGGTGACGAACTCGCCACCATCCGGGCCTCCGCCTCAACCGGGTTTCGGGCTCCGTCACTCCACCAGATCCACCTGAGCATCATCCAGACGCTCGTCTCGGGCGGGACGGTTTCCAATCAGGGCACGTTCGATAACAACAGTGAAATCCTGAACAGGCTGCAGGTGCCTTCCCTGAAGGAGGAAGAAGCCTTCAACCTCACCGCGGGCGTCGCGGTAGCGCCTACGCCGGGCCTGCGCTTTTCGGTAGATGCCTACCAAGTAGATGTAGACGACCGCATCGTCTATTCAAGCAGTATCGCCACCAGCGATCCTTCGACAGAGGTCTTTCAGATCCTGGAAGAGTTTCAGATCACCAGCATCAAGTTTTTTACCAACGCGGTAAACACACGTACGCGCGGCATTGATGCGGTGGTGAACTACACGACACCAGCAGGACCGGGCGAACTGGGCGTCAACTTCGCCGCCAACTTTAACGATACCGAGATACAAGGTCAGATTGCCACCCCGGCCCCGATTGCCGCCGCAAACGTCGATATCTTCGACCGCAAAGAACAATCACGCCTGACGACGGGCCGCCCGGATAGCAAGCTGCTACTGGGCCTGACCTATGAGACGGGGCCACTACGGGCCGCACTCAACAATACACGCTTCGGAGAGGTTACGTGGCAGCACGCCACCGATCCCGCCAACGACCAGACGTTCAGCGCCAAGATTATCACCGACCTGGATGTCGTCTACCAGGTTACAGATATGATCGGCCTGGGCCTCTCCGTGAACAACCTTTTCGATGTGTACCCGGATGAGATCGACGTGAAAGGCGATGTACTCACGAATCTCGGTGGTCGGTTCCGCTATCCGTGGGAGGTCAACCAGTTTGGCTTTGCTGGAACCATGGTGACGGGCAATGTGAAGCTGACATTTTAAGAAGATGCCGCTTCTGCCTATTGTATGTCCTTGCCTGTAAAAGTACTCTTTTCTGTTAACCACGCGTGAGAAATGAATGTGTGATTAACAGTGTAAAATAGGGTACTGAGTACTTTCGTCCGTAAATGTACGCTAAGCTCCACCAACTGCCCCAAAAGAGCGAAAAACGCACGTTGCAGTCTTGCCAGATGAAATCCCCCTGTCAAAAAAGGAGTGATATGAGTCTGTATGCTTACGCGCAGAACCGGGCCTCCAACGTCGCCGGTCAGCTAGGCCCGAGGCAACCGCTTTCCCTGCCCGCCTAGATGCGATTGCAGACCTACGTCGACGCGATTGCGGATGCCCAGCGGCATTTGGAAGTTTACCACCAAGTATTCGCCGTGTGTGAGTGCCTCCGGGATACATTCCAGGCCGTTATCGACCTGGATCCGCTTTGGGAGTCCATAGATGGGGCTATGCGATCAAGTGCCGCGGCTACCGAAGGTTTTGAGAAAGTCGTCGGTGAAGCAGTAGATTGCAGGCGCTGTCCATGATCGTCATGGTTAGACGACCCTACGCAGATGCAACCTTGAGATACTACATCTAGATGAGCAACTACGTTGCCGTAACCACCGATTAGGCTGTATCATAGGCGGAAGGGCTTTCAGGCTGTTCCTTCCCTGGGCTGCTCTCTGCCCCCAACACGCTATCAAAGCTATGGGCGGTGGACGTGCGGGCCTGCTGTGCCCTCACCCGCAAAAGTAAACATACCGCTCTCGCTTATTAGCTACGCCCACCGCCTATGTCTATGACACGCCTGCTCCTCACGGCCGCGCTTCTCGCTGCTGCTCCAGTCGCCCTGGCTCAGGACCAACATGCGCCGGCCCAGGCCGTCCTCAGTCTCGACGTTTACCCCGGCCTCGATGCGACCCTCTTCGCCTCGGAGCCTATGCTCGCCAACCCGACGAACATGGACATCGACGCGCAAGGACGGGTGTGGGTGATCGAGGCTGTCAACTACCGGCCGCACCTCAACCCTACCAACCCCACGCGGGACGAGGGCGACCGCATCCTCATCCTCGAAGACACCGACGGCGACGGGCGCGCCGACACGCGCAAGGTGTTCTACCAGGGACCGGACATTGACGCTGCGCTCGGCATCGGCATCTTCGGCAACAAGGTCATCGTCTCCGCCTACGATAACGTCTTCGTCTTCACCGACACCGATGGCGACGACCGACCCGACACCAAGGAGATCCTCTTCACCGGCCTCAACGCAGAACAGCACGACCACAGCGTCCACGCCTTCGTCTTCGGCCCGGACGGCAAGCTCTATTTCAACTTCGGCAACGAGGGGGGACAGCTACGCGATCGGATCGGCAACCTGGTCATCGACGAGAGCGGCAACGCCGTCACCGACCGCGGCGAACCATACCGACAGGGGATGGTGTTCCGGATGAACGAGGACGGCTCTGCAGTCGAGGTACTCGGCCACAACTTTCGCAACAACTACGAGGTGGCGCTGGACAGCTACGGCACGCTCTGGCAAAGCGACAACGACGATGACGGCAACAAGGGCGTCCGCATTAACTACGTGATGGAGTACGGAAACTACGGCTACACCGACGAGATGACCGGG
>DATGCC010000331.1:0-6751 GCA_035312345.1 Rhodothermales bacterium | reverse complement strand
TGTTGAACATCGAAACCGAAGCCGTCACTCGAATAACTCAGTTTGAGGACGGCTCACAGGTGATCGATCCCGTATGGCATCCGGGCGGCGAGTGGATCTACTTCGCATACTTCGATCCAGAAGGACACGGTCGTGATCTCTGGCGCGTGCGGTCCGATGGCAGCGACCTCACCGCCGTCTACGCCACCGATGCCGATGAGCGCAACCCGGCTTTCGATCCAGAAGGCGAGATGCTGTATTTCGCGTCCGATGTATCTGGCATCTTTAACCTGTACCGGATGCCGGTTGAAAGCAGCACGGTGACGCCGGAGCGGTTGACCAACGTACTCGGTGGGGCCTTCATGCCCGATGTGCGTGCCGATGGAGCCATGGCGTTTGCGCAGTACCAGTGGGATGGCTACAAAATCGCGATGCTGGAGGAAGCGGTGCCTGTATCTGAGCAGGCCCGCGTCGCCTCCTACTCACCGCCACCGGTGATGGAGAATCAGGCCGCCCAGCGGGCTATCGCCTCCGCCGATCAGGAACACCTCAACGGCTTCGACGACCGCGACCTGCGCCCACTCGAAGAAGAGGCCATCACCGCGGTACGAACGGAGGGTAGCTTCCCCCTGACCGTCAAACGGGGGAGCGACAACGAGCCCGCGCTGGAGCCGCTAGCCGTCGAGAAGTACGGCGCCCAGTTTACTTCCTTCAGCTTCTATCCCGTGCTCCGGCTGGACCAGTGCGTCTCGCGCGAGCGCAGCCGTACCGATGTGCGCCTGCCAGATCGGACGCGGGGTGAGACGCTGTTGCGCAACGCCAAAATTGGCACCTACTTCTCCTCGCGGGAGATTCTGGAAGGGCTGTCGCTCTTCGGCGGATTGCTCGTCGGCCCCGCCACGCAGGATGCTTCGTCGCTCACCGACTTCTTCTCACCCTCGCGCCTGCTGAAACTGGAGCGTGATGCCTTTTTGCAGTTCGAATACAAGAAGGGCTTCGGCATCATCCCGCAACGCTGGTCGCCGCAGATCACGCTCGAACTCTTCAACATCCGTCGCCGCGTCGACAACGGATTGTCCATTGAGGAATTCCCCTGTACCGCCTGTTTCCCGGATACGACGCTCGCCGATATTTCGTATGCGCTCTGGGAAGTCGATGCGTATGTGCGGAGCAAGGTCAACCGGAGTCTGTTGCTGGAGGCAGGCTATCGCTACAGCCCATATAAAGTCATCACCGATCAGTTCTTCTCCAAGGAGTCGCAGGTCGATATTCCCGAGTCGTCGTCGCGCTATTTCATCGGGCGGGCGTTCACGGCAAAGGCATATTTCGAGGCGTTTCATCCGTACCGTGACAGCGACGTAGTGCCGCGTGGCCTCAAGCTGGACCTCGGCTACGAATACGAGTTGGGTCGCCTGCTGAACAGCTTCAACATTGAGGACGGCGTGCTGGTGCCGGAGTACGAGGAGGAGCAAAATCACGAGGTGCAGTTCGATGCCCGTTTGGGGCTACAACTGCCGGGCGAGCCACTGGGCGGATCCCATGGTCTCGGCTTCCGCTTTCAGGCGTCTAGCATCCTCGGTGAGGAGGTAGACGACTTCTACAACAACTATGTTGGCGGTCTGGTGGGTGCCCGGGGCTATCCGTTCTACGCCCTCGGCGGCAACGAAACGCTCTGGTTCCAGGCATCCTACAATATGCCCTTGTTTCCAGATATTCGGAAGCAATTCCTGTTCACCTACATCGACAAGGTTTACGCTCGGTTCTACGCCGACGCGGCGATGGCCTGGAGTGGTCCATGGCCCGGCACCGAGGCGATCCGCAAAGACGTCGGGGCCGAACTCCGGCTGGGCCTGGATTCGTTCTATCTGCTCCCCACGGCGGTTTTTCTTAGCGGTACCTATGGCCTTGACACGTTCGATTTTCAACTGGATGAGGGCTTTCTGACGCCCGATGGCAGCAACACGGTGCGCTACGGCAAGGAACTGCAATGGCACTTTGGGGTGTTGTTTGAGTTCGACCTGTAGGGCGTGAGTCTAAGAGCCTGGGAGTCTAGGACGCTTAGTCTCATAGATTCCTAGTCTCATAGTCTCCCAAGACTCTTTTCACCAAGAAGCTTTCCAAAAGATGAGCACGACGTTACTCACGGTGTTGGCTGTATTGATGATGGCGACAGGAGCCGGGTTCATCTACTTCATCATCAGCGCCAACGAGCGGCCGCTGCCGCAGGGCGGTGTGCAGTGGGCGGCGACGGTGGTATCGACGCTGCTGATCGTGTTCTCGGCGTTTTTGCTGGTGCTGACGGTGGCACCGGGCGAGTGGTCCACCGCCGAGGTCGGCGGCACCGACCCCCGGGCCGATGAGATGAACCGCCCGGCACCCAACTTCACCTTTCTGACGCTGGACGATGACCTGGAGATGAGCCTCGCCGACTTCAAAGGCAAGGTGGTGATCCTCAACTTCTGGGCAACGTGGTGCGCGCCGTGCATCGCCGAACTGCCCGATCTGAACCGCTTGCAGGCCAATTACGAAGACGACGGTCTCGCCATCCTCACGCTCTCCGACGAGACGCCTGATGTGCTCAAGGCTTTTGAGGAGGATCTTCCCTTGAAGACCGTGAAGGGATATCTGCTCGAACCTCAGGCGTTGCCCCAGCCGTTCCGCCGGACCCTTGAAATCCGCCCCACCACCTACGTCATTGACCGAGATGGGCAGATCCGCGAATTTCTGAAAGGGGCGGGCAACTACACCTACTTCGAGCAACTCATTCAGCCATACCTGCAACCCGGTCTGGCTTCTCGATGAGGCATCCGCCTACGCTCATCAAAGACTGTTGATTTCATGTCCCGATTGTCAAGGTATGTCCGCTTCCTTGGTCTGACCGTGCTGTTGCTTGTTGTAGGGGAGCCCATGACCGCCCGCGCCGAGCCAGCGAACCGCGACACGGTGCTCACGGCGACCAGCCTGCGGGCTGCTATGTTGTATGAGGGCAAAGCGGGCTTCGAGCAACCCGTCCCGTTGGTGGCGGGCACGCGGAGTGTGCCACTGGCGTTCGGGATGTCGGCGGTGGTGCCGGGGCTGGGGCAAGCGTACAACAAGCAATGGGTCAAGGCAGGCATCGCCTTTGCCGCCGAAGTAGCGCTCATCGCGGGCTACGCCATCTGGCATCAAAAGGGTGTTGATGGGCGTGAGGCGTATCGGGGCTACGCGCACGAATACTGGAGTCCGGTTCGCTATGCCTACTGGCTCAACGATTACAAGACCTATCTGGAAGACGAACTGGGCACGCCGATTTCGTCCCCATTCATCTCGATCAGTGGGGAGGTGATGAGCATCGACTTTAGCAATTCAGCAAACTGGTCGGGTGCCGAACGGTCCGCCGTACGCAGTCTATTCGATCAAATTCGGACGATGGAAACCAACGTTTACCACCCCGAAACGGGCGCGACATTCTCCCACAAGCTCCCGTACTTCGGGGAGCAGCAGTACTACGAACTCGTTGGCAAATACTTCCAGTTCGCACCGGGCTGGGAAGACTACCAATTTATTCTGGATGCCGACGGCAATCCGACCTGGATCGACGCGGACGGCAACTTTGTCGCGTCCATCGATCCCGAAGAAACCGGGGTGAACGGGGGCAAAGTCAACGTCTCGGATCGCTTCTTTGATTATGCCCAGGATCACGGCGACGCCAACGATTACCTACTGCGGGCCTCGCGGCTAACGGTGGTCTTCTTCGCCAACCACTTCATCTCCGCCATCGACGCTGCGCTCTTTGCCAAGCTGCACAACAACCGCCTGGAAGCCTCCGTCAATATGACCTACAACCAGTTCGGCGAGCCGCAGCCTGTGGCGAAGCTGACCTATTCGTTCTAGGCTTCCCAAAAGGCGCAACACCGCCTGCTTATTTTCGTCAGCCATCAGCAGGTGCCCCAGGAGGGAATCCGTTGATGGCTGATTTGTTTACGTGTCATTCTGGAGCCCAATCCGGGGTCTATAGGGCTCGCTAACAGATACCGAATCAAGTTCGGGATGACACAGGCCCACACATTTTCATTTCCCCCAACGCGAGGCTTTCATGCTGCGAAACTACCTGAAGATCGCCATCCGCAACGTGCGCAAGCACAAATTCTACGCAGGGCTCAACATTTTTGGGCTGGCGGTTGGGCTGGCGAGTTGCCTGCTGATATTGCTGTACGTGACCGACGAACTCCGCTACGACCGGTTTCACGAGCAGGCCGACAGCATCTACCGGATGAACTGGGATTTCAATTGGAATGAGAACGAAGGCGTGGGATCGGGCACGCCACCGCCGCTCGCCGCGACGATGGTGCAGGAGATCCCCGAAGTGAAAGCCACCACGCGCATCTATTCAGCGTCGAACATGGTGGTGCGCCACGGCGACCAGTTCTTCAACGAGACGCGCATCCTCGGTGTCGATACCACCTTCTTCGACTTCTTCAGCTTCCCCCTCGTGGCGGGCAACCCGGAGACGGCCCTGTCGCAGCCCGGCAGTGTGATTCTTACCGAGATGATGGCCCGCAAGTATTTCGGCGACGAACCTGCGCTGGGGCAAACGCTGCAAATCGGTGAGGACGGCGAATTTCTTGGCAGGCCCTACAGCAGCACCTTCCGCGTTACGGGCATTGTCAAAGACGTGCCGTCGCAGTCGCACATCCAGTTCGACATGCTCACGTCGATGGCGTCGCATCCGCAGGTTGCCTTCTTCGATTGGAGCTGGATCTGGATGCAGGTTGTCACCTATGCGATGGTAGAGGAGGGCGCGTCGATCCCGGCGATGGAAGCCAAGATCACGGATCTCGTCGCCACGCACGCACCGCAGGCGTTCGAGCGCGTCGGCTTCTCGTATGAAGACCTCATCGCCAACGGTGGGCGCTGGAACTTCGTCTTCCAGCCGATGACAGACATCTACCTGGGATCTAACGAGATTGGCAACCGGCTCGGCCCCATCGGCAACCGCTCGTACCTCTACATTTTCTCCGTCGTCGCCATTTTCATTCTGATCATTGCGTGCATCAACTTCATGAATCTCGCGACGGCCCGTTCGGTGAGCCGGGCCAAAGAGATTGGCGTGCGCAAAGTCCTCGGTTCGGCGCGTCGTAATCTGATCTTTCAGTTTATGACGGAGGCGATGCTGTTTAGTCTCGTCGCGATGGGGCTAGCTGTGACGTTGGCAGCTGCGCTCATCGCACCCTTCAACGATCTGGCGGGTAAAGAACTGGTGCTGAACCTGACGCAGCCCCTCTGGTTACCGGGCGCGTTGCTCGTACTGGCCCTCGTCGTCGGAGCGCTGGCGGGGAGTTATCCGAGCCTGTACCTCTCAGGCTTCAAACCCATCGCCGTGCTGAAAGGACGGCTGCGAACGAGCGGTGGCAGCCGGGGCCTACGCAATGGCCTCGTCGTGGTGCAATTTGCCGTCTCGATTGCACTAATTGTTTGCACCCTCGTCGTGCAAGATCAGATGGCGTTCTTCCAGGAAACGGATCTGGGTTTTGAGAAGGAAGGCGTGCTTGTCATCTCCAACGAAAACCATCGGCTGGGTGAGCAGGCAGCAACGTACACAGAGTTGCTGAAGGCGCATCCGCAGGTGGTCAATGCCTCCGTCTCTACCGGCGTGCCACCCGAATTCGGCTTTCAGGATTACTACTATGTAGAGGGCTACGGCACCGAGCAGTTCGACCTGATCTCCTACATGGTGGACGACGATTTCGCCGCGACGCTCGGGCTGGAGATCGTAAAAGGCAGGGGCTTCTCTGAGGATTTCTCGACCAATGCCGAAGGCGTAATTCTGAACGAGAGTGCGGTGCAACGCTTCGGCTGGGACGACCCAATTGGCAAGACCATCACCTATCCGAGTAGCGGTGAATTCACGGTCATTGGTGTGGTGCGGGACTTCAACTTCCTGACGCTGCACCAGCCCATCGTGCCGTTTGCACTGTTCCACACGGCGTCGCGTTCCTACGAGATCCCCAACTCCAGCGTCGTTGTGCGCGTGCGGCGCGACGATCTGCCTGCGACATTGGCAATGCTCGAAACCGAGTGGAAAGCCCTTGTGCCCGGCACTCCCTTCGAGTACACCTTCCTAGACGACCGGCTCGCTGCCGAGTATCAGGCCGAGCAGCGACTGGGGTCGATCTTCCTGATCTTTGCCGGGCTTGCCATCCTGATTGCCTGCCTTGGCTTGCTCGGACTTGCAGCCTTTACTGCCGAGCGACGCACAAAGGAAATCGGCATCCGCAAAACCCTCGGCGCGACGGTGACCAGCGTCGTCATGTTGCTGACGAAGGACTTCACGAAATGGGTGATTCTGGCAAATGTGCTGGCGTGGCCGCTGGCGTGGTTTGCGATGGATCGCTGGTTGCAGACCTTTGCCTACCGCGTCGAGATGGGCTACAGCGCCTTTCTATGGGCAGGTCTAGCAGCTTTGTTCATTGCGGTGTTAACGGTGAGCTATCAGGCGCTCAAAGCGGCTGTCGCAAATCCTGTTAAAGCGTTACGGGCAAACGAGTAGAATGAAGGAGAGGGTTTAGCACGGAAGCAGGGAGATAAGCGGGTGCATGCAATCTTCTAATCCTTAGTGCATTAACATATGAAATATTCAGACGATAGCTAATGTTGTAACTCGCTAGTGTCTCTTGATCGCTCCAGTGAGCGGCTCATCCGGTAGTAACGCGTGAAGTTCTTAATGCGTAGTAGGGAGGCCCATACAAGGCTCCTGTTGCTCTTGACGGTCGTCTACGTTGTCGTATTCCCT
>DATGCC010000330.1:0-3415 GCA_035312345.1 Rhodothermales bacterium | reverse complement strand
GCGTCGTCTGGTAGCGGTAGTCGCTGCCGAGGGCGTCAAGGGCGGTGGCCGTGGTGAAGAGCTTCTGGTTGGACGCCGGCATCAGCGTCTTGTCCGCGTTGTGCGTATACAGCACCTCACCCGTCGTCACGTCCTGCACATACAGGCCCCAGAAGGTTGCCTTCACCTCATCGCCCTGGATGATCGCGTCGATACGGTCAGCAAGCGGGGCCGGGGCAGACTGGTTGCTGTCGGTAAAGCCAAATACCAACAGTAAAAGAAGCAGAGGCAGGGTACGTCGTAGCATAGAGGCAGGTGAGTAAGCAGGGTGGGTGAACAGGCGCAGTGTCGGATAGAAACATAGACGTGCAAACCCATGGAACCTCGCTTGCGGTCCTCTGGTTTTCAGAATCGTTGCACGGTTTGGGTATTTGGAATGGGTGATTCAGGTCCACATGTTCCGCTAACACCTGATGCTTGCTATATACGTAGTCGTCACTTCTTTCTGATTTCTCAATAGGCATGGCCAAAAAATCGACCCGACAATCCTCGCAGCGTCGTACGCGCAAAGGCCGCGTCTCAATGCTCTTCACCCGGCAGAATTATTTGCTGCTCATCATCGGGGTCATAGCCGTTGTGATTGGCTACACGACCATGCGGATCGAGAACGAGGTGGACGGTTTCATCTCGCTTTACGTCGCGCCCCTGCTCATCCTCGGCGGCTACCTCGAAATTATCTACGCTATTCTGTGGCGGCCCAAGCAGGAAGAGGCGGAGTCAGTGTAAGAAGTTTTCAGATGGCTAAGGATTGGGGCAAATCAAAACCCAGCCACAGGTCAGGTGGTTCTGGAGGTTGCGTAGATTTCCAGATTATTATTCCGGTAACGACGCAACCTAGTGTCACAATCAGGCTCATCAACCAAGGCCATCCCACGTGGCAAACCAGCTTAGGAAAGCAATAGTGGTTAAGGCAGTTCTACGAAATCCTCGTTTCCGCATCACTTTTTGATGTTCAACTTTTTCTTGGTACGGTGTCATTGTAGTCTATACATCGTTTTCTTCTTCTCACTGATTTAAGCAGGTGGAGTTGGGGTTTCTTGAGCTGACTTAGGTTTGTCCAGTTTTGAACCATTTGATTACACTCAGGATGACACGAAGAAAAGTTTGTCGTGTACTGAGATGCGGCGGATACCTTTCGGACGGACATATGGGATTCATCCCTGTGGGCATGGTGAATAAGCAGTGGCGATAACCTGACCATCTCCCAATCCAAAATCGGGAAATCCTATCATTCTACCCGGATGCGGAGGGAGTCAAGGGAGAGACCTGCCACGATACCGAGGGCCCCCTGCACGTTGCTTGATGGCTCGCGGCGTTCGGGGTCGGTGCGGCTGGCGGCGTAGCTGGCGTAATCCTGCCCGCTACGGATGAGGGCGACGCGCAGGTCGTGGGGAGGCAGCGGCGTTTCTCGCTGTTCGACAGGCACGGCATACACCCCCGTCCAGGCGTGCTGCCTCGTTGCGCCGCGCACCAGCGTCCGTTCACGGGCGATCTGCTCAGGGCGGAAGAAAAAGTCGTCGAAGGTAGGCCGGTCGGATAAGTAGGGCTTAAGCTGGGTGCGTATCCAATAGACACTGTCGGCATTCACCTCGGCAAAATCGACGGTCCACCAGAGCGTTACCTCTACCAGATAGACCAATCCTTGCTCCACCCCCGTGCGGAGGGAATCGAACTGCAATGAGTCCACGAGCGCCGGGTCGATGAACAGGGAATCGAGGATAATGCCATCCACGGGTTCGTTCGGCACTTCGATGCGTACGCTATCGAGGGTCACTTCGGGCGGAACGACGCTTTCGGCCCGCGCCTGCTGCTCGCGCCAGGTAGCCTCGAACGCCAGCGATGCCCGTGATGGTACCCGCCTGCTGGCTCCGGTGGGGCGGTAGTGTCCCGCCTGCCCTGGCACCGGCTCATAGGCTACACGCTCGCCTTCCAACACGAGCGCCACCTCCGCATCGGGCACGGCCGTGGTCCCATCGAAGAAATAGGGCTGATCGAGCGGGTGTGTCTGCCACAACCGAACCGATGGCAACATTTCCCCTGCATCGACAAACGCCTCGACGACGAGCACATCGCTCTCCTCCGGCATCACGGTATCGCACCGCGACCAGAGCAGTAGCCCCGCGAAAAGCAGGCCCCAGGTCAGCCAGAATCGTATTTCAGGTTGCCGGTTCAAGGTTGCTGGTTCTTGGTTAGTGGTTTCTGGTTTTGCCCCCCTTCCCTCCTAAATCTCCATGCGCAACTCAAAGAGGGGAAGTAGCGGCAAGCCATGGCGATCGCGGACGGATACAACCTCTTCTTCTTGCGGATCGAACAGGCGATCTACGACGTTGCGGCGGTTGGTGACGTTGTACAGGTGCAACTGCGTTCGGAAACGGGCACCGAAAAGCCGGAAGCGATGGCCCATCACGATGTCGAAGCGCAGGTAAGGCGGCAGGCGACCATTGTTGATGCGGGGACGGTACAGGTAACGCGTGGCCTCGTCATCGAGCGGATCGCCCAGGGCGTAGCGGGCGACGGGCACGGTGTAGGGAAAGCCGCTACGCCATTCGTTGGAAATGGAAAACGACCAGCGCCGCCCGTTGCGGCTGACGGCTCCGCGCAGGGCACGCGGCACGTCGTAGCGCGTCGGACGATAGCTGGTTTCGCCCAACAAGGGTGTCCGGTTGCGCGAGCGCCCACCCGCATAGCTGAGCCAGACCTGCCACGGTCCCCGCTCAACCCGCGCTGAGGCTTCGACGCCGTAGGCCCGCGCCGCACCCGGCGTGTACTGCCCCAGCAAGGTACCTACATCAATTCCTGGTCCCTCCAGACCGTCTTTCGACTGAAACTCATCTACCGGAAGCAGCACCCGCTTCGAGGTTCGCCAGTAGCCATCGAGCGCGAGGGTCAGCCACGGCAATGGATAACTCTCCGCTCCCGCCGCCACCTGAACGCTTGATGATGGCTCCACCGTATCACTCGTGGGAATCCACCGGCTGGACACCAGATCGTAGAGGAGCGAAAAGCGATCACGCAGCCGATGCAGGTATTGCACCTGCCGCCCCACGCCACCTCGCAGCACCAGCCGCTCAGGATCAACGGCGTAACGCACATTCAGGCGCGGGCTCAGTTGGAAATAGGTCCCGCCACTGAAAAAACTGGCCCGCAGCCCTGGCTGAATCAACCATCGTGAAGTAGGTTGCCACGCATCCTGCACATACGCTACCGCCTCAAATGCCTGCAACCGGCTCGTCTGCGCCAGCTCCTCGACAGCACCGGGCGAACGCTGAATCCGGGCGTCGACAGCGCTACGAAAATCACGATGTACCACTTGCACACCCGCCCGCATCTGGTGTTCGAGCGCCGGATAATAATCGATATCCATCTTTGCGCCAAG